>CAMFKC010000001.1 GCA_945956975.1 uncultured Methylocystaceae bacterium
GCTCCATTATGGCGCTGGCGATGGTGTGCATCGCGCTCGCGGCCCAGGCCGGCGTCCCGTGGGAATTCTGCCTGCTGGTCGGTCCGCTCGTCGGGCTTGCCGTCGGCTGGATCAACGGCGCGGGGCTCACCTACCTGTCGCTGCCCCATCCCTTCATCATGACGCTCGGCACGCTCAACATTGCGCGCGGCCTCACCTATCTCGTGACCGGCGGGGCGCCGGTGACGGGCCTGCCGCCGGAAGTGCGCTTCCTCGGCGTCAAGTACTGGACGCTCGGCCTGTTCGATCCGCCGGCCGGCCTGCCGGTGAGCCTCGTGGTGGTCGCCGTCTGCGCCGTGGGCCTGTGGCTTTTCCTGCACTATACGTCGACGGGCCGCCATATCTTTGCGATCGGCGGCAATCCGCACGCGGCGCGGGTCTCCGGCGTCAATGTCGAGAAGGTGCTGATCATCGTCTATATGATCTGCGGCTTCTTCGCCGGCCTTGCCGGGCTTCTCCTGGTCGGGCGCACCGGCAGCGGCTTTCCCAATGCCGGCATCGGCATCGAGCTCGATGCCATCGCGGCGGTGATCATCGGGGGCGCGTCGTTCTTCGGCGGCCGCGGCAGCGTGCTGGGGGTCCTTGCCGGCGTGCTGATCATGGGCCTGCTGCGCAACGGCCTCAACATCAACAATGTCAGCGCTTTCTGGCAGATGATCCTGATCGGCATCGTCATCATCATCGCCGTCTATATCGACGTCATCCGCCGCAAGGCCGCGACGCGCAAGTGAGCATCATCCGCCGGATGCGTGCTCGTCTCCGCGCAGCCGGAAATATTCTGTGAGACTGGGAGGACTGGAAATGAAAAGAATTCTGCTGTCGGGCGTCGCCATGACGATGATGATGGGCGCGGCTTTCGCCGATACCTATGTCGTCAGCATGAAGGGGCCGGCCTCGGGCAACCCGTACTGGGCGGCCTTCGAGAAGGGCGCGCTGGAGAAGGGCAAGGAGCTCGGCGTCGACGTCGTCGTCGTTGCGCCGCCGAGCGAAACCGATATCCAGGCGCAGATCAGCCAGATCGAGGACCTGATCGCACAGAAGGTCTCGGGGATCGCCCTTGCTCCCACCGATCCGGCCGCGCTCGGGCCGGTCGTCGACCAGGCTAAGGAGGCCGGCATCCCGGTCGTGTTCGTCGATGGCGCTGGCTCCAACGAGGGCGTGCCCTTCGTCGGCACCAACAACCTCGCGGGCGGCAAGCTGGCCGGCGAGTTCATGTGCAAGAACCTGCCGCAGGGCGCGGAAGTGGCGATCCTGCAGGGCGTCCTGACGACCACCAACGGGGCCGATCGCTATAACGGCGCCAAGGAGGCGCTCGAAGCCTGCGGCATGAAGATCGTCGCCGCCCAGCCCGCCGACTGGGACCGCGCCAAGGGTCTCTCCGTGACGGAATCGATCCTCAGCGGCAATCCGAACCTGGCGGGGGTTTTCGGCTCCAACGACAATATGGCGCTGGGAGCGGTGGAAGCGCTCAAGGCCGCGGCGAAGCTCGATAAGGTCATGGTCGTCGGCTACGACGCCAATCCGGACGCCGCTAACTCCATCCTTGCCGGCGAGATGACCGCCTCCATCGCCCAGGCACCGGGCAAGATGGCGGGCCTGGGCATCCAGTCGCTGGTGGACATGAAGGCCGGCAAGGAGGTTCCGCTCGTCACCGACCCCGGCACGGTGCTCGTCACGAAGGACAATGCCGGCGAGTACAAATAGAGGTCAACAAGTTGCGCCGTCTAGCGCAAGACACTTCCCGGATTCGGTTGCCCTCCCAAGGCGCCCGGCGCGTTCCCGATCGGAAGATCGGGGGCGCGTTCCATCTGGTCGAGATGAGATTGTCAGTCTGGCTCGTTCGGGCTCGTACGGGAACGCCCCGTCTTGTTCGCCTTGTGCCTGAACTGATGCGTCCTTCCGTGTGATGCATGAAGGAAAGCAGCCGCTTGATTTAACTGCCCTCGGACGAGCGACGCGACTTCTCCGTTGAGATTGCCGCACAAAGACAATTCAACATCATAAAGAATGCGATGCGTCCCGTTGGTTGCGCAATGCGACTTTCTGTTTCCCGGAAGGCGTTCAATGCGATGTTACATCAGCCAACTTCGCAAGCGACGAGCCTATTTGAGATTATGGCGTTGGCGTGGAATGCGCGGTATCTTTGGCATAGACGCTTTGAGTAATGCTAAATCCTAGAAATAATGCGATGCCTTTGCATCGGAGGACGTACGCTGTGTTCGAAGTTGCCCGAATAATCGCGGTGCCG
Organism: uncultured Methylocystaceae bacterium; assembly: GCA_945956975.1. GTDB lineage: Bacteria > Pseudomonadota > Alphaproteobacteria > Rhizobiales > Beijerinckiaceae > JAJXWB01. The sequence goes on from CAMFKC010000001.1 coordinate 2,288, forward strand.
AAAAATTCTTTACATTGAATTTACTTATGCATGCAGCCGATGCTCACAGTCGCGAGAACTCGCTCTCTACGGCCAACGAGTCGAGCTTGAAGAAATCAGCAGTCCATCTTTTGGCACGCATCAACCTCACTACGAGGGAGGGCTAGGATATATGGAAACGATTAGGAGCGTGGTATTTCACCTCCAAGCAATTCTGAAAGCAGTATGTGACAGTGCTCCTATCAGAACGGCAAACCGTAGGCCACGATGAAGCCAGTGGCGATTATGAAGATGTAGAGGAATATTTCCGACCAAATACCTGCACGCCGCTTGAGAAGTCGGTGGATACGTTTCATAGTCGATTGGATGCGCATCTTCGCTCCTTTGCTGTGCGATTGCCGCGACGAGCGGGGAAGCACTCGAATTTCAGCACCGAGTCTGGAGCAATGGCGCAGCGCACGCGGAGAATTCGGATCGAGCGATGCCCGAAATGGCCTGAACGAGTTTGTCCTCCGTAACCTCTTCCGCAGTGAATTCGCGCATCAGGCGTCCGTGGTACATGCCGATCACGCGGTCGGAGACCTTCAGCACTTCCGGCATTTCCGAGGAGATGACGATGATGGCGTACCCCGAGCGGGCAAGCTCGCGGATGAGGTCGTGGATCTCGGCCTTGGAGCCGATGTCGATGCCGCGCGTCGGCTCGTCGAGGATCAGCAATTTCGGCTGGGTGGCGAGCCACTTGCCGATGACAATCTTCTGCTGGTTGCCGCCCGACAAGTTGCCGACGACCTGGCGCCAGCCCGGCGTCTTGATCCTCAGGCGCTCGCGGTATTTCTCGAAGACGGCCGCCTCGCGGCTGCCCGACAGGAATGGGCCGTTCGCCATGGCGTCGATGGTCGCGAGGGTGATGTTGTCGCGGCAGTTCAGTTCCAGGACGAGGCCCTGCTCCTTGCGGCTTTCCGGCACGAGGGAAATGCCGAGCGAGATGGCGTGCGCGGGCGAGGCGATCGAGACGGGCTCGCCGCGGAAGCGGATCGTGCCGGCGGTCGGCGCGCGCAGGCCGAAGAGGGTTTCGGCGATCTCGCTGCGGCCGGCGCCGATGAGGCCGTAGAAGCCGACGACCTCACCCGCATGCACCGTGAAGGAAACGTCCTGGAAGAGCCTGCCGCAGGAAAGGCCGCGGACGTCGAGCACGGCCTCGCCGGGCGTGCTCGCCTCGATCCTGCGGGTAAGGTCGAGGCTGCGGCCGATCATCAGCCGGGTGACCTCGTCCTCGTTCGTCTCGGCGGTTGCCAGCGTGCCGCTGTGCTTGCCGTCGCGCAGCACGGTGATGCGGTCGGAAAGGGTGAAGATCTCGTCCATGCGGTGCGAGATGTAGATGATGGCGGCCCCCCCGGCCTTCAGGTCGCGAATGATGTCGAACAGCACGATCTTCTCGGCATCGGTCAGCGAGGCGGTCGGCTCGTCGAAGATGACGACGCGCGCCGTCGTGGTGAGCACGCGGGCGATCTCGACCATCTGCTGGTTGGCGATTGAAAGGTCGCCGACGCGGGTCTCCGGCGTAAAGCCGCATTTCAGCCGTTTCAGGATGTCGCCGACGCGCGCATAGAGCGTCTTCCAGTCGACCCGGCCGAGGGAGCGGCGGGGCAGGTCGCCGAGATAGATGTTCTCGGCGACGCTGAGCTCCTTGACGAGGCTGAGCTCCTGATGGATCAGCACAACGCCCAGCGCCTTGGCCTCGAGCGGCGTGCGCATGACGACGCGCGCGCCGTCGAGGGTGATCTCGCCCTCGTCTGGCTGGTACATGCCGGCGAGGATCTTCATCAGCGTCGACTTGCCGGCGCCGTTTTCGCCCAGCAGGGCATGCACTTCGCCCGGATGGATATCGAGCGAGACGTCGTCGATGGCGCGCACGCCGGGGAAAGACTTTCCGATATGGAAAAGGGTGAGTGTGGGCCCGTCGGTCACAGGCGATACCCCTCTTGTCCCTTGCGGTTGAGCTGGCGATCGAGGAACAGCACGGCGATCAGGATGACGCCGAGGATGACGAGCACGTAGAAGGCCGGCACCTGCATGAGGTTCATGCCGTTTCGCAGGATGCCGATGGCCAGCACGCCGCCGAGCGTGCCGACGATATTGCCGGCCCCGCCCGTCAGCTTCGTGCCGCCGAGCACCACGGCGGTGATGACCCAGAGCTCGTAATCCTGGCCGAGCGTCGGCGTCGAGGCGCCCATCTGGCTCGCCAGCGTCATACCGGCAAGGGCGGCGAGGAAGCCGAGGATGATGAAGTTGACCATCATGTGCGGGCCGATGCGGATGCCGGCATTGACGGCGGCCTGGCGATTGCCGCCGACGGCATAGGTGTTGCGGCCGTGGACGGTCTGCGAGAGCAGCCAGTGGACGAGGAGGGCGCAGACGAGAAAGACGACGGCGAGCGTCGGCAAGGGGCCGATATTGCTGGAGCCGAAATCCGAGAAGGCGAAGTTCGTCGCGTAGAAGGACTGTTCCTTCGTGTAGACGAAGACGATACCACGGATGCCGAGCATCGCGCCGAGCGTGACGATGAAGGCGTCGACACCGGTCCACCAGACGATGAGGCCGTTGAGCGCGCCGAGCGCCACGCCGGCAAGAAGGGCCGCCGCGACGGCGGGAACGAGTTGCCAGTCGCCCCAGCCCGCGAAGATCTCCCAGCCCTGGATATCCACGACGAGGCTTGCCGACAGCGCCACGATGCCGCCGACGCTGAGATCGATGTTGCCGTTGATCATCACCAGCGTCATGCCGAGCGCGATGAGGCCGATCGTCGACGTCTGGACGAGGATGTTCTCGAAATTCTGGAGATCGAAGAAGAACGGGTTCGCCAGGCTGAAGAAGACGAAGATCAGCAGGATGAAGCCCCAGATCGGATTGCGCGAAAGCCAGCGGAGGGTTCGGTTCATGGCGCGCTCCTCAGGCGAAGGGTGAGAACATGCGGCCGCGCTTGGCCGCGATGTCGAGCCAGACGGCCAGGATGATGACAACCCAGGTGACGAGCCACTGCACGTAATAGGCAAAGCCGAGCAGCAGGAGGCCGTTCTGGATGAAGCCGAGGATGAGCACGCCGATCACGGTCTTCGCGATGCTGCCGGAACCGCCGAGCAGGGACGTGCCGCCGAGGATGACGGCGGACAGCACGAGGAGCTCGTAGCCCTGGCCGACATTGTTCTGCGAGCCCATCACGCGGCTGCCGAGGATGATGGCGGCGATGCCGGTGCAGAAGGCGGAGGTCATGTAGGTGGCGAGGACGACGCGGCCGCGGCGTATGCCGGAAAAGACCGCCGCTGTCGGGTTGCCGCCCGAGGCGTAGACGCGCCGGCCGAAGGGCGTATGCGCGAGCACGACATGCATGACGACCGCGAGCACGACGAAGATGAGGATCTGCGTCGGCACGCCGAGGATCGCGCCGCGGCCGAAGATGGCGAACCAGGTCGTGTCCTGGTTCTGGATGTCGACGTTCTGTCCCCCGGTATAGATGAGCGTCAGGCCCTGGATCGCCGAGAGCATGCCGAGCGTGACGATCAGCGAATTGAGCCGGGCCACGCCGACGAGAAGGCCGTTGACGGCGCCGACGGCAAGGGCGACGAGGAGCGTGACGGCGATGGCACTGATCGGGCCGATCTTGTCGTGCAGGTCGACGACCAGCACGGTAGAGAGCGACAGGAGCGAGCCGACGGAGAGGTCGAGGTTCCCGCAGATGACGACGAGGGTGACGCCGAGCGCCATGACGCCGATGATCGCCGCCTGACGGAAGACGGCCTGCAGGTTGTCCGCGGTCATGAAGCGATCCGAGACGACCGAGAAGCCGACCATGAAGAGGATAAAGGCGATAAGGATGCCCCGCTGCGTGAGAATCCTCGTTGCTGACTTCAGGCGTTCTTCCGCCATGGCCGGTCTATCTCCCGTTTTGACGTCGATGGCGGTTGCAGGCGCGCGCATGGTCACACCAGTGTCATCCCGCCGTCGATCATGATGATCTGGCCCGTCATGTAGTCGCTTTCGCGGGAGGCGAGGAAGGTGGTCGTGCCGGTTATGTCGCTCGGTCGCGCGACGCGCCCGCGAAGTATCTCGGCGGAGAATTCCGCCATGGCCTGCCCGGGGCGTTCGGCCGCGCCGATATTCATGAGATCGCGGTCCACTTCCTCCCACATTTCCGTCGCCACCACGCCGGGGGCGAAACCCGTGACGGTGATGTCATGCGGGGCGAGGGCGCGCGCTGCCGACTGGGTGAGGGAGACGACCGCCCATTTCGAGGCGCAATAGGGCGCGACATTGTCGAAGCCCTGGCGGCTCGCGACCGAGGCGGTGTTGATGATCTTTCCGCCGCCGCCCTGCGCGATCATCTGGCGCGCGGCTTCCTGGATGCCGATCAGCACGCCCATGGCGTTGACGTTCATGATGAACTGCCAGTTCTCGTCGGTCACGTCGAGGAAGTTCATCGGCTTGTTGACGCCGGCATTGTTGAAGCAGACGTCGAGCCGGCCGAAATTGTCGGCGACGGCCTTGACGAGCCGGCGCATGTCCTCGCGCCTCGTGACGTCGACCGCATGTGCCATCGCGCGCCCGCCGGCCGCTTCCGCGCGCGCCTCGTTCGCCGCCGCGACCTCGGCGGCCAGCGCTCCGTTGACATCGGCGAAACAGACACTGGCGCCCTCGTCGAGCAGCGCCTCGCCGATCGCGCGGCCGATCCCGCGCGCCGCGCCCGTCACGAGGCAGGAAAGTCCGGAAACACGTCCCATCGATTACTCCATATGCATGAATGCGCGGGCCCCGCCTTGGAGGCCCGCGCGGTCCCGGGAGGACGTCTCAGAAGACCGGCTTGGTGAAGTCCTTCATGTTCGCCTTGGTGATCTTCGGTGTTTCGAAGTAGTTGAGGGCAGGGACCTTCTCGCCCTTGACGACGGCGATCGCCGTCTTGAGGGCGTTCTCGGCGTCGTCGACCGGCGACTGGTAGATCGAGCCGTAATATTCGCCGCGCTCCATGGCCTCGTAGCCGACGGCGAAGTTCGTCGCGCCCACGAAGGCGATCTTGTCGGCGCGGCCGGCGGCCTTGGCCGCGTTCAGCGCGCCGACGCCCATATTGTCGTCGCCGGAATAGACGCCGTCGATCTTGTCGTACTTGACGAGGAAGGCCTCCATGACGCGCTGCGACTTTTCGCGGTTCCAGTCGCCCGGCTGGGTCTCCAGGATCTTGACGTCAGGGCAGGCTTCGGCGAGGCGATCCTCGAAACCCTTCTGGCGCTCGATGGCGGTCGTATAGCCCGGCTGGCCGGAAATCTGCACGATCTGGCCCTTGTTGCCGAGCGCCTCGCACATCAATTCGGCCGCCGAGGCGCCCTGCTGGATATTGTTGGGGCCGGAGAAGGAGGCGATGAACTCGGCGCCTTCCGGAGCGATGTTGGAATTCGTCACGATGACCGGGATGCCGGCGGCCTGGGCCTTGCGCACGGCGGGCACGACGGCCTTGCCGTTGGTCGGCCAGATGATGATGGCATTGACCTTCTGCTGGATTAGGTCCTGCACCTGGGCGATCTGGCGGGCGACGTCGCCGCCCGCGTCGAGCACCACGGTTTCCACGCCGCTCTCCGCCGCGGCCGCTTCCTTGAAGGCCTTCTCATAGGTCGTCTGGTAGCTGTCGACGCCCACATTGTTCTGGGTGATGCCGATCTTGATCGTGTCGGCGAAGGCCGCATGGCCGCCCATGAGGGCGAAGGCGATGCTGACGCCGCCGGCAAGCTGCTTGAATTTCCTGTTCATGTCGATTCCTCCCGTTTGTTGGCGTGATACCGGCTAGGTCCGCAGTTTCCTCCTTGCGATTCCCGGCCGGTGTCTCGGCCCGGCAAAACAAATCCTGCAAACCGACCCCGTGGGCCACGACTGATATATCCATATCTGATAAAAAATAGTCCAAAATGGATGTTTTGCGTGATACACAGGAATATGAAGTCGAATAGCACGAGGTGAAGATGGCCAAACGATCCGAAGCCGGTTCGTCCGGTGCGCCGCGCAGGCTTGCGGACAGTTTGGCGCGCGCGGCAACGCACGATCGTTTCGAACGCAGCAGGAGTGGGCTGTCCGCCACCATGACAAGACAGAAGTCGGCCGAACTGCTCGAGACCGTGGATTTCATGGAGGCATTCGTTTCCGAGCTCGGCTCCGTGCTCGATCTTACCACCCACGATCCGTATCTTTCGATGGCGCTTCATCTCATGCGGACGCATCTCGAGGGAAGGTCCGTGACGGCGTCGTCGCTCGTCGCGGAATCCGGCGTCGCCTATGCGACGGGCATGCGCAAGCTTGCGGACATGCAGGAGGCGGGGCTCGTCGAGCAGCGCTCCCGCACGCGCACCGGCAAGAGCTTTTCCCTACATCCGAGCGCCCGGTTGATCGCGAGCTGGGGTGTCCTCGGCGAGCGCTTGCAGCGCATCGCCGCGCAACGGTACGGCGCGTCGGCGGGCGACAGGGGGGCGTCGGACTACTATTTTGGCGGCACCTATCTCCAGAGCCATTCGATCCCGCCGCCGAAGGTCCTGTCCGAGCCGCTTTCCGTGCCCGGCGGCATCCGCGTGCTCGTCCATGGCGACCCGACCTTCATGGTCATGGAGCACCTCAAGCGCCAGTTCGAGCAGATCGTCGGCACGAAGATCCACCAGCGGGCCTTCTCCATCGACCGCCTGCACGAGGAGGTGCTGAAGAACGCCGAGCGGCGCACCAGCCGCTACGACATCGTCGCCGTGGATCTGCCGTGGATCGGCGAGCTCGCATCGAAGAACGTCATCCTGCCGCTGGATACCATAATGGATATCGACCTGCTCGATCCCGGCGATTTTCACACGGCGGGATGGCAGGCCGCCCATTGGGGCCGGCGGCCCTACGGCGTTCCGAGCCAGACGACGCCGGAGCTCCTGTTCTATCGGCGCGATCTCTTCGCCCAGGCCGGCCTCGAACCGCCGACGACCACGAAGGGCGTGCTGGCCTCCGCCAAGGTGCTGCATGCGCCGGCGCTCGGCCGCTACGGCATCGCCTGGAACGCCGCGCGCGGAACGGCGCTCGGGCATACGTTCATGATGGCCTGCGCGGATTTCGGCCAGCCGCTCCTGAACCTGCGGGCGGTGCATGGCGGCTTCGACACGTCCAACCTTCACCGGGACGATCTCGTTCCGACGATCGATACGCCCCGCGCCCTCGAGGCGGCGGAATATCTGATGGCGCTTCTGCAATATTCGCCGCCCTATATCCTCTCCATGTCGTGGTACGAGCGCATCCGGCCCTATGCCGCGGGCGAGGTCGCCATGGCCTATGGCTACACGCTGCTCGCGCCCTATTTCGAGCTCGACCCGAAATCGCCGGCCTTCGGGAACACGGCCTATCTGCCCCATCCGACGGGCACCGGCGGCGCGCCGGTCGCCCCTATCGGCGGCTATGTGCTGTGCATCCCCAGCAATCTTTCGGAAGAGAGAATGTCGGCCGCGACGCAGGCGCTGGTGGCCTTCACCTCGCCAGAGGCCCAGAAGCTCTACATCACCAACGGCAGCCGCACCGCGCCGCGCTATTCGGTCGGCGCGGACCCCGATGTCCGGCGTCTCTCCCCGATCTTCGAGGCGGTGGATGCCATGTCCTGGCGGGACGAGCTGCAGTTCTGGCCGCGCCCGCCGATCCCCGAGATCGCGAGCATCATCACGATCTGCGGCGAGGAGATCCACGACATGCTGCGCGGTGCGATTTCCCCGCGCGAGGCCCTGCGCCGCGCGCAGGCGCGCGTGGAAAGGGAGATGAAGGGCCGGAGGCGGTGATCGCATCCTCCGCCCCCGCCGTTTCAACGGATGTCGACCGACCGGCCGCTCCGTGCCGATTGCTGGATCGCCTCGACGCAGCGTTGCACCTGCCAGGCCTCGCGGAAATCCGTGACGCATTTGCCGCCTGACGCCCAGGCCGCCAGCAGCTCCGCGACCTCGATGACCTTCAGGTCGTTGAAGCCGAGATGGTGGCCAGCGGCGGGGCAGAACGTGCCGTAGGGGGGATGCGCCGGGCCTGCCTCGATCTTCGTGAAGCCGTTGCGGCCCGGCCCGCCGGCATGATGGATCAGCAGTTCGTTCATGCGCTCCTGGCTGAAGGCGAGCGCGCCTTTGGTGCCGGTGATTTCCCAGCTCAGGTCCATCGTGCGGCCCGTTGCTGCCCAGTTGGCCTCGATGCTTCCCTCCGCGCCGTTCTCGAAGCGGAGCAGCGCATGGGTCATGTCGTCCACGACGACGGGTGTACGGTCGAGGCTTCCGGTCATCACGGGCCGCGTCCTGTGAATGGTGCGGCTCTGGCCGGCGACGGCCGTGATCGGCCCGAGCAGGTAGCGCGCCATGGACAGGATGTGGCTGCCGATATCGGCAAGGGCGCCGCCGCCCTCGGGATCGGTGCGGAAGCTGTGCGGCGTGTCGGGATCGCACATGTAGTTTTCCGCATGGCGCCCGCGAAAGCCGGTGATCTCCCCCAGCTCACCCGACCGGACGATCTCCTGCGCCAGCTTGATCATCGGATTGCGCAGGAAGTTGAAGCCGACCAGCGTCAGGGTGCCGGCCTTCTCCGCCGCCTCCGTCATCCGCCAGCCGCTCTCGGCGGTGATGGAAAGCGGCTTCTCGCAATAGACCGCCTTTCCCGCCGCAATCGCCGCCAGCACGATCGGTTCGTGCAGCACGTTCGGCGCGGTCACGGCGACGATATCGACCTCGGGGTCGGCGACCAGCGTGCGCCAGTCTCCCGTCGCCTTTTTATAACCGAGCAGGGCCGCGTTGCGGATCGCGCTCTCCTCGGAAATGTCGCTCAGCATGTGCGGCACGGCCTCGACCGGAAGATCGAACAGCCCGCCCACCGACCGGAACGCATTTGCGTGGCAGCGCCCCATGAAACCCGCCCCGATAAGGCCGATCCTCGCCTTTCGCCTGTCCATTCGATCCTCCCGTTCGATTTGCATCGGTCTTAGCCCGGCGGGTGGAGGATGCGAATTCCCCGGATGTCCATTTTGGATATCTGCGGCGTCGAGTCGGCCGGCCGGCCGGCCTATCCAGAACCATCGGCCGGCGAGGAGCGGCTTTGCGAGGCAGTGCGGAGGACAAGGTGGAGCGAGCGGACGTGAAGTACGATTACATCGTCGTGGGGGCCGGCTCCGCCGGATGCGCGGTCGCGGGCCGCCTGGGCGAGGCCGGCAAGCGGGTGCTGCTGCTGGAGGCGGGCGGCAAGGATACCAGTCCCTGGATCCACATTCCCCTCGGCTACGCCAAGCTCTATGCCAATCCGAAGGTGAACTGGTGCTTCAACAGCGAGCCCGAGCCCCATCTCAACAATCGCCGGCTCTTCCAGCCGCGCGGCAAGGTGCTCGGCGGCACCGGCTCGATCAACGGCATGATCTACATGCGCGGCCAGCCGGAGGATTTCGACAACTGGGAGGCGGGCGGCTGTAGCGGGTGGGGATGGTCCGGCGTGCTTCCCTATTTCAAGTCCTGCGAGGACCAGCAGCGCGGCGCGAATGCGTTTCACGGCACGGGCGGTCCCGTATCCGTTTCGGACCTGCCGGGACCGCACCTGCTGGGAGAGGCGTTCCACGCCGCCTCCGAACGGCTCGGCGTGCCCCGCAACGACGATTTCAACGGCGCGGCCCAGCTCGGCACCGGCTATGTCCAGACGACGACCCGCAAGGGCCGCCGCTGGTCGACGGCGCGCGGCTACCTGCGCGGTCCCGCGATGGACAACATCACCGTCGCGCTCCACGCCCATTGCGAGAAGGTGGACTTCGAAGGCCGACGTGCCGTCGGCGTCGCCTGGACCGATCGCACCGGCCGTCACAGCGCCCGGGCGGGCCGCGAGGTGATCCTGTGCGGCGGCACCTTTTCCTCGCCGCAACTGCTTCAGCTTTCGGGCATCGGCCCCGCGCGCCTGCTGCGCGAGCATGGTGTCGACGTGCTGCACGACCTGCCCGGCGTCGGCGAGAACCTTCAGGACCATTTCGGCATCGGCCTCGAATTCGAGAGCACCTCGCCGACGACGGTCAACGATCTCTACAACAACTGGCTGCGCGGCGGCGTCCAGTTCCTGCGCTATCTCCTGACCCGCAAGGGGCCTTTCGCCGACAACGGCAATTATTCCAACACCTTCATCCATTCCGGGCCCGATATTCCCACGCCCGACATGATGGTCACCTTCATGTCGTGGTGCACAAACGAGGAGCTGGTGCCCCACCCGTTTTCCGGCTTCACGATCCTGTGCGAGCATATGCGGCCGGACAGCCGCGGCCATGTGCGCATCCGCTCGGCGCGGAGCACCGACGCCCCTTCCATCCAGTTCAACTTCTTCGAGAGCGATGCCGACCACCGCGCCGCGCTGGCAGGTCTCAGATTCGGCCGGCGGATATCGCAGACCGACCCGATGCGCGGTTTCGTGCGCCGCGAGGTCTCTCCCGGCCTCGATGTCGAGAGCGACGACCAGATGATCGCCTATTGCAGGCAGAACGGCCTCTCGCTGCTCCATCCCGTCGGCACCTGCCGCATGGGCACCGGCGCCGACGCGGTGGTCGATCCGCGTCTGCGGGTCCATGGCGTCAGCGGGCTGCGCGTGATCGACGCCTCGATCATGCCGCGCATCGTCACCGGCAACACCAACGCCGCCTCGATCATGATCGGCGAAAAGGGCGCGGCCCTTGTTCTGGAGGAGACAGCATGACCATCGGTATTTCCGTTTTCGGCTCCGGCCGCATCGGCGTCATCCATGCCCGCAACGCGGCGAAGGCCGCCGGGGCGCGGCTTGTCAGCATCATGAACCCGGACCGCGCCTTGGCGCAGCCCCTTGCCGACGAGCTCGGCGTGCCCGTCGTCGAAAGCGCGGAACAGGCGCTGTCCGATCCCGCGGTCGATGCCGTCATCATCTGCACGCCGACCTCCACCCATGTCGAGCTGATCGAGCAGACCGCCCGCGCCGGGCGGGCCGTCATGTGCGAAAAGCCACTCGACCTCGCCATCGGCCGCGTCGACCGCGCCGTGGCGGTGCTGGAGGAAACCGGCACGCCCTTCATGCTCTCGTTCAACCGGCGCTTCGATCCCGGCGTCGCTGCGCTTCGCGCGGCGGTCGAGGCGGGAGAGGTCGGCGCGCTCAACATGCTGTCGCTGACCTCGCGCGATCCCGCGCCGCCGCCGATCGACTATGTCCGCCAGTCCGGCGGCTATTTCGCCGACAGCACGATCCACGACATCGACCTCGCCTGCTGGATAACGGGCGAACTACCGGTCGAAGTCCACGCCACCGGCTCCTGCCTCGTCGATCCCGCCATCGGCGCAGAGGGCGATTGCGATACCGCGATGACGACCCTCAAGATGCCCTCGGGCGTGCTGGTCCATATCAACAATTCGCGCCGCGCCGTCTACGGCTTCGACCAGCGCATCGAGGCATTCGGCTCGGGCGGCATGGTGCAGACGGCCAACCAGCACAACGACAACCTTCTGCGGACTACCGCCGAAGGCTTCGCCAGCCAGTCGCCGTTGAAGCACTTCTTCCTCGAACGCTACGAGGCGAGCTTCGCCCATGCGCTCGACGAATTCGTCTCGGCGCTGCGCGAGCGGCGTGCGCCGTCAGCAACGCAGCGGGACGGGCGCAACGCGCTCGTCATCGCACTGGCATGCGAGGAATCGCGCACCACCGGCCGGGTCGTGCGGCCGCGATTCTAGCCCCGGTTTTCGCGACGTTTCCCGCGCTTCCGACGGGAGCGCGGGACAGGCGGTTTTTCCGGATTCCGACTTGGATGGACATTCTCCAAGAATATCCAAAACGCGATGTTTCGATATCCATTTTGGATAAATCTGCTGATCAGCGCTCTCCGGATTTCTGTCAGAACTGTCTGCGTCACCTTCCACTCATCCCTGTGAGCCAGCCGTGAACGAGCATGTTCCCATTTCCCTGTCTCCGCTTCGCACCCGCCTTGGACGGAGGCGGGATGGGATTTACGGTGCGAGGATGAAGATGATGGAGGAAAGCAACCGGGGCCTGCGCGACGGGCTGGATTTCCTGGAGAGCTTCTCGACCGAGCTGGGCAGCACGTTCGAGCTCGAGGCGCCGAACCCGTTTCTCAACATGGCGAGCCATCTCCTGCGGCACCATCTCGACGGTAAGCTCGTCACGCCGACGTCGCTCATCGCCGCTTCCGGCGTGCCCTATGCGACTGCGTCGCGCAAGCTGAAGGAGATGGAGCGCGCCGGGCTTCTGGAGCACCGCGAAAGGAGCAGGTCCGGACGCACGTTTTCGGTCCATCCGAGCGAACGGCTCGTCTCCGCCATGACCAACCTCATCGCCCGCAGCCGCCAGCTCGCCTCCCGATACATGGGCACGGGGCAGGACGACGGCAGCGCGTACTATTTCCAGAGCACGCACCAGCAGGCGTCAACGATCCGTCCGCCACTCGTCTTGAACCGGGCCCTCTCGCTTTCCGGCGGCCTGCGCATCCTCGTGCATGGCGACCCGACCTTCATGGTCATGGATAAGCTCAAGCGCCAGTTCGAGCAGATGGTCGGCGTCAAGATCAACCAACGGGCGTTCTCCATCGACCGGCTGCGCGAAGAGGCGATCCGCAATGCCGAGCGGCCGGCCAGCCGCTACGACATCATCGCCGTCGACCTTCCCTGGGTCGGCGAGTTCGCGGAAAAGGGCATTCTCGCCCCGCTCGACGAACTCATGGACATCGGGCGCCTGAAGCCGGACGACTTTCACCCGGCCGGCTGGCGCGCGACCCATTGGGGCGGGAGGCCCTATGGCGTGCCGAGCCAGACGACGCCCGAACTGCTGTTCTACCGGCGCGACCTCTTCGCCGAGGCGGGCCTCGAGCCGCCGGCGAGCGTCGAGGATGTGCTGAAGGCCGCCGAGGTCTTCCACCGCCCGTCCCAGGGGCGCTACGGCATTGCCTGGAACGCGGCGCGCGGAACGGCGCTTGGCCATACATTCATCATGGCCTGCGCCGATTTCGGCCAGCCGGTGCTGGACCTCGCGCCGCTGGCCCATGGCTTCGACGCCGATATCGGCCTTCGCGATGACCTGCGCGCGACGATTGACACGCCGAAGGGCCTGGAGGCGGCGGAGTACCTGCGCGCGATGCTCGCCTACTCGCCACCCGACATTCTCTCCATGTCCTGGTACGAGCGCATCCGTCCCTATGCGGCCGGCAAGGTCGCGATGGCCTATGGCTATACCGCGCTCGCGCCCTATTTCGAGCTGGATCCGGGCTCGCCAGCCTATGGGCAGACGGGCTACCTGCCGCATCCGGCCGGCCCCGGCGTTGCGCCGCATGCGACGGTCGGCGGATACATGCTCGGCATTCCCGCCAACCTTCCCGCCGAGCGGCGGGCGGACGCCATCGAGGCGCTGATCGCCTTCACCTCGGCCGAGGCCCAGAAGCTCTTCGTGGTCAACGGCTCGCGCACCGCGCCGCGCTATTCGGTCGGCGCGGATCCGGAAGTGCGCCGCCGCTCGCCGATCTTCGAGGCCGTCGACGCCATGTCCTGGCGCGAGGAGCTGCAGTTCTGGGCGCGCCCGCCCATCCCGAAGATCTCCGAGATCATCCGCATCTGCGGCGAGGAATTTCACGACATGCTGCGCGGTATCCAGCCGGCGCGCATCGCCTTGCAACGCGCCCAGGCCCGTGCCGACGCGCTCTTGAAAACGACGTCAACGAATTGAGGAGGAACGTCATGGATCCGAACCGCCTGAAGGGCAAGAACATCCTGGTCACCGGCGCCGCACAGGGCATGGGCGCCTGCAATGCCGAATATTTCGCCGCGCAGGGCGCCAATGTCTGCCTCGGCGACATCAATGTCGCCGGCGTGAACGACGTGGCGCGGCGCATCAACGAGGCCGGCAACGGCAAGGCGATCGCCGTCAAGCTCGACGTCACCAGCCGCACCGACAATGCCGAGGCGGTCGCGGCCACGGTCGATGCCTTCGGCTCCATCAACGTGACGCTCCTCAATGCCGGCATCAACAAGCCCCTGATGTTCCTCGATATCACCGAGGAGAACTGGGACATGATCATGAACATCAACGCGAAGGGCCAGCTTCTCGGCATGCAGGAGGCGGCCAAGCAGTTCATCAGGCAGGGCAAGGAGAACGGGCCCTACAAGATCGTCAATGTCGGCTCCATCGTCTCGCGCCAGGCCTTCCTCGACGTCGTGCCCTATTCGGCCTCCAAGCATGCGACGCTCGCGCTCATCAATGGCGGCGCCAAGGCGCTCGTCGAGCACAACATCACCGTCAACGGCTACGGTCCCGGCGTCGTGCGCACGGAACTGTGGGAGCAGCTCGACAAGGACCTCGTCAAGATCGGCATGTTCGAGAAGGAGGGCCAGTCGATGGATCACCTCGCAAAGACAATGATCCTGATGAAGCGCTACAGCTATCCCGACGACGTTCGCGGGACGGCCGCCTTCCTGTGCTCGCCCGAAAGCGACTACATGACCGGCCAGCTCATCATGATCGACGGCGGCATGATCATGCAGTGACCGGCCGCCGCCGACCCTTTCCACCGATCCCTATCGCTATGACGCGCGCCCCTGACGGCTGCGCGAAGGAGAAAGCCATGGCCATCACCACCGCCCTCAACCCCCGCATCCTCCAGCCCGGAGACATCGACCCGAACTGGCGCTGGGACCGGCATCTGCCGGCGCTCGGCCACACCGCCGTCGATTTCGAGCGACGCGTCGATCACGACCGCCTGCGCCGCTACCGCCTCAGCCGCGCCAAGGACGCGCTGAAGAAGTCCGGGCTTGGCGCGCTCCTGACCTTCGACGTCAACAACATCCGCTACATCACCGGCACGAAGATCGGGGAATGGGAGCGCGACAAGATGTGCCGCTTCGCGCTTCTCGCCGGCGACGAGGAGCCCTTCGTCTGGGATTTCGGCTCCGCGGCGGTGCATCACAGGCAATATTGCGACTGGCTGAACCCCGACCATTGCCGTGCCGGCGTCGTCGGCATGCGCGGCACGATCCCGCCGTCCTTCGGCTTGATGAAATACTATGCCGAGGAGATCGCCTCGCTGCTGCGCGCCGCGGGCGTGCTCGACATGCCGGTCGGCGTCGACTACGCCGAGACGGCGATGTTCTTCGCCTTGCAGGAGGCGGGCATCAAGGTCGTCGACGGCCAGCAGGTCATGCTCTCGGCCCGTGAAATCAAGAATGTCGACGAGATCCACCTCCTGACGCAGGCGGCCAGCATGGTCGACGGCGTCTACCACATGATCTGGGAGGAGCTGAAGCCGGGCATCCGCGAGAACGACATCGTCGCCATGGCCAACAAGCTGCTCTACGAGATGGGCTCCGACGACGTGGAGGCGATCAACGCGATCGCCGGCGAGCGCTGCAACCCGCATCCGCACAACTTTACAGACCGCCTGTTCCGCCCGGGTGACCAGGCGTTCTTCGACATCCTGCAGAGCTACCAGGGTTATCGTACCTGCTACTACCGCACTTTCAACATCGGCCGCGCGACGCCAGTGCAGCGCGACGCCTATGTGAAGGCGCGCGAATGGCTGGATGCCTCCATAGCGATGATCAAGCCGGGCGTCACGACCGACAAAGTGGCGGCGGTCTGGCCGACGGCCGAGAGCCTCGGCTTCCCGAACGAGCTGGCCGCCTTCGGCCTGCAGTTCGGCCACGGCCTCGGCCTTGCGCTGCATGAGCGCCCGATCATCAGCCGCGCGGTCAGCTTCGAAAATCCCATGGTCATCGAGACGGGCATGGTCTTCGCGCTCGAAACCTACTGCCCGGCCGCGGACGGCTACTCGGCGGCGCGCATCGAGGAGGAGGTCGTCGTGACCGACAAGGGCTGCGAGGTCATCAGCCTCTTCCCCGCCGAAGAGCTGCCGATCGCCAACCGCTACTGACATCCCGCCGCGCCGGAGCGTCTGCCTCAGGTGCGGCCTTCACCGGGAAGAGATCCATGACACAAAGGAAGACCAACTCCGACGCCTATCTGCGGATGTACCGCCAGATGGTGCGCATCCGCGCCTTCGAGGACCAGGCGAATTCGCTTTACCTGTCGGCCAAGATGCCAGGGCTGACCCACATGTATTCCGGCCAGGAAGCGGTGGCGGTCGGCATCTGCGAGGCGTTGACGCGTGACGACAAGGTCACCTCGACTCATCGCGGCCACGGCCACTGCGTCGCCAAGGGTGCGGAATTCAAGGAGATGTTCTGCGAGCTTCTCGGCCGTGCCGAGGGTTATTGCGGCGGCAAGGGCGGCTCCATGCACATCGCCGACCAGTCGAACGGCAATCTCGGAGCCAATGCCATCGTAGGCGGCTCGATGGGTATCGCCACGGGGGCCGCGCTTTCGGCCAAGCGTCTCGGGCGCAAGGATGTGACGGTCTGTTTCTTCGGCGACGGCGCGACGGCACAGGGCCTGCTCTACGAGGTCATGAACATGGCCGCGCTCTGGAGACTACCGGTCATCTATGCATGCGAGAACAACGGTTACAGCGAATATACCAAGACCGCCGAGATCGCCGCCGGCTCGCTGACGGCGCGCGCCGAGGCCTTCGGTATCGAAGCTTTCACCGTCGACGGCCAGGACGTGCTGGCAGTCAATGAGCTCGCACAGAAGCTGGTTGCCCGCTGCCGTAAGGGGGAGGGGCCGTTCTTCGTGCAGCTCGACACCTACCGCTATCACGGCCACCATGTCGGCGATATCAACCGCGAATACTACCGCTCCAAGGACGAGGAGGCGCTCTGGAAAAACGAGCGTGACCCGATCCTTAATTTCGGCCGCTGGCTGTCGGCCGAGGGCCTCGCGTCGGCCGACGAGCTCGCTGCCATCGAGAAGGCCGTGAAGGCCGATGCGGAAGCCGCCGTCGCCTATGCGCTGGCTGCGCCTTTCCCCGATCCCTCGCAGGTGGGACGCCATGTCTTCACCGACATGATCGTCGCCCGAGGAGACCACAATGCGTGAAATCACCCTTTCCAAGGCCGTCAACGAGGCAATCGCCGAGGAGATGCGCCGCGATCCCTCGATCTTCCTGATCGGCGAGGACGTCGCCGAGGCCGGTACGCCCTTCAAGGTGCTCTCCGGCCTCGTCGAGGAGTTCGGCCCGGACCGCATCATCGACACCCCCATTTCCGAACCCGGCTTCATGGGCATGGCGGTGGGCGCGGCGATAACGGGCAGCCGCCCGATCGTCGACCTGATGTTCGGCGACTTCATCTTCCTCGTCATGGACCAGCTCTGCAACCAGGCGGCCAAGACGCATTACATGTCGGGCGGCAAGCTGAAGGTGCCGCTCGTGCTGCGCACCAATCTCGGCGCTACCCGCCGCTCGGCCGCCCAGCACAGCCAGTCGCTGCATGCGCTCGTCGCGCATATTCCCGGCCTCAAGGTCGCGCTGCCGTCCTCGGCCTACGAGGCGAAGGGCCTCCTGAAGACGGCGATCCGCGACGACAACCCGGTCGTCATCTTCGAAGACAAGCTGATGTACCAGGAAAAGGCCGGCGTGCCCGAGGAGGAATATCTCATCCCCTTCGGTGTCGCCAACGTGAAGCGCGAGGGGCGCGACGTAACGCTCATTGCCACGTCCTCCATGGTGCAGGTCGCCGAAAAGGCGGCCGACATGCTCGCGGCCGAAGGTATTTCGGCCGAGGTCATCGACCCGCGCACGATCGTGCCGCTCGACGAGGAGACGCTGCTCGCCTCCGCGCGCAAGACCGGGCGCGTCGTCGTCATCGACGAGGGGCACCAGAGCTACGGCGTCACCGCCGAGATCGCCAGCCGCATCGGGGACAAGGCCTTCTACCATCTTGACGCGCCGGTGCAGCGCATGGGCGCCATGGATGTCCCGGTTCCCTTCTCGCCGGCGCTGGAGGACCTGACGGTGCCGACGCCGGATGGCGTAGCTGCGCGGGCGCGGGCGCTCGTACGCGGGGAGATCTGACCATGGCGAACGATGTCATCATGCCGGCGCTCGGCATGGCCCAGACCTCCGGCGTGATCGTCAACTGGCTGAAGGCCACCGGTGACGCGGTGGCCGAAGGCGATCCGCTGATGGAGGTGGAGACCGACAAGGCGGTCATGGAGGTCCAGGCGCTCGCCTCCGGCTTCCTGATCGAGATCCTGCATCCCGCCGGTGCCGATGTCCCGGTCGGGGAGGTGATCGCCCGCATCGGCGCGAGCGCGGATGCGGTGGTTTCGGCGAAAAAGCCGGAGCCGGCGCCCGCCGTGGCGGCGGAAGCACCGGCCCGCGCGGTTGACGCAGCCGCTTCGCCCGAACCGGTGCGCAAGGCGCCCGCACAGCCGGCCCAGGCGGGCAAAGTATTGGCCTCTCCCAAGGCGCGCCGGCTGGCCGACGAGCGCGGCGTCGATCTTCGCCGCCTCGTCGGCCAGGGCATCACCGAGCCCATCCACGTCGCCGATCTCGACCGCTATGTCGCCGTTCCTGCGCCACAGGCCGCAGGCGCCGCGCTGAACGAGATCCTTGCCACCCTTCCGGCGGATGCGCTCCGGCAATTCGCCGACTGGGCCGAACGGGAAGCCGGGGTCTCGGCCGCCGCGCTGCTGGCGGCGCTTGCCGGCTCCGCGCTCGGCCGGCCGGCGACGATCCGCGTCGAGCACCGCCATGCGGCGCATGTCTACGACATCGGCGCCCGCCCGTCGCTCGGCGGGCTTGCCGCACGGGACGACGGGCAGGCCGAATCGGCCCTCATCCTGCGTGACCTGAGGGGAAGCCGCATCGGGCGGGCAAGGCTGGCGGCCGATCTCGCCCCGGTGCTGACTCTTGCCGACGATGAGGACCGGCTTTCCGTGACGCTCACCTTCACGGGCGACCGTTTGGGAACGGAGGATGCCTTCGCCCTGATCGACGCCTTTGCGGCGCGGGTGGAAAACCCGATGCGCCTGCTTCTCTAGGAGGAACCCCAAGATGTTCCAGACCGAACTCTATATCAACGGCCAATGGCGCCCCGCCTCGGAAGGCGCCCGCTTCGACGTGCTGAACCCCGCCGACGAGACCGTGCTCGCGTCCGTCGCCTCCGGGACGGTGGAGGATGCCAGGGCGGCCGTCGATGCTGCGGCGGAGGCGATGAAGGGCTGGGCGGCGAAGACGCCGCGCGCCCGCGCCGAGATCCTGCGCAAGGCCTTCGAGCTGATGACGGCGCGGCTGGAGGATTTCGCCCGGCTGATCACGCTGGAAAACGGCAAGGCGCGTGCCGACGCCATGGGCGAGGCCGCCTATGCGGCGGAATTCTTCCGCTGGTTTTCGGAAGAGGCCGTGCGGGGCGAGGGGCTGCTTGCCCGTGCGCCGGCCTCGGGCGCGCGCATCCTGGTGCAGCAGCGGCCCGCCGGCGTGGCGGTGCTCGTTACCCCGTGGAACTATCCGGCCGCGATGGGAACGCGCAAGATCGCGCCTGCGCTCGCCGCGGGTTGCTCCGTTGTCATCAAGCCGGCGTCGGAAACGCCGCTCACCATGCTCGCCTTGATGCCACTCCTCGAAGAGGCGGGCGTGCCGCCAGGCGTCGTCAACGTCCTGCCTTCCCGCTCGTCCGGTGCGGTGGTCGATGCGATGCTGCGCGATCCGCGCGTGCGCGTCGTCTCGTTCACCGGTTCCACCGCCGTCGGGCGCAAGCTCCTGCATTCGGCGGCCGAACAGGTGCTCAAGCCCGCGATGGAGCTTGGCGGCAATGCCCCGGTCATCGTTTTCGAGGATGCCGATATCGATGTTGCCGTCGAGGGCGCGATGCTCGCCAAGATGCGCAACCTCGGCGAAGCCTGCACGGCGGCCAACCGCTTCTATGTGCATGAGGATGTCGCCGACGCCTTCGTCGATCGCTTCACCGCCCGCATGGCCGCGCTCAAGGTCGGCAACGGCATCGAGGCCGGCGTCGATGTCGGCCCGCTCGTCAATGCCGATACACGCGACAAGGTGGCCGCCTTCGTCGCCGATGCCGTGGCGAAGGGCGCGAAGGTCCGCCTCGGCGGGAAAGTGCCCGACGGCAAGGGCTTCTTCTATTCGCCGACGGTGCTGACCGACGTGCCCGACAACGCGGCCTGCGTCGGCGACGAGATCTTCGGCCCCGTCGCCGCCATCCAGACGTTCCGCGAGGAGGGCGAGGTCATCCGCCGCGCCAACGACACGGAATACGGCCTCGTGGCCTACGTCTTCACCCGCGACATGGCGCGAGGGCTGCGGGTCAGCGAACAGCTCGATTTCGGCATGATCGGCCTCAATCGTGGGCTCGTCTCCGATCCGGCCGCGCCCTTTGGGGGCATGAAGCAGTCCGGGCTCGGGCGTGAAGGGGGGCATGAGGGCATGCTCGAATTCATGGAGACCCAATATATCTCGGCGAGCTGGTGAGGCAACGATGGTCGATTTCGTGGCAAGTCCCGCAACCCGCGCCTACGCCGCGCAAAAGGGCGTCGATCTGTCGGCGCTCGCGGCCGAGACGGGGCGGACGAACCTCGCGCGCGAGGATGTCGAGCGAAAGCTTTCAGGGGCGGCGCCCGTCGCCGTGAATACGGCCGATCCCTGGGCGGTGGACCATGGCCAGTGGGGGCCGGTTCGCCACGAGCCGCTGTCGAAGCTGATGCAGCTCGGCGCGGCCAACCTGTCGGTGGCGCAGCGCCTCATCCCGGCCGTGACCCATCACGACGAGGCGGAGATGGATGCCGTCGAGGCGCTCCGGGCCGGGCTTCGGGCCGATGCCGCGGAAAAGGGCGTGAAGCTGACGGCGCTCGCCTTTCATGTGCTGGCGCTCGCCGCGTGCCTGAAGGCCTTCCCGCGCTTCAACGCATCGCTGACGGCGGACGGCACGGCGCTCGTCCTGAAGGACTATGTGCATATCGGCGTCGCCGTCGATACGCCGAACGGCCTGATGGTCCCGGTCATCCGCGATGCCGACCGCAAGGGTCTCCTTGCGGTCGCAGCGGAGATCGCCGACCTTGCCGCCCGCGCGCAGGCGCGAAAAATCCGGCCGGACGAGATGGGCGGCGCGTCCATGTCCATTTCCAGCCTCGGCGGCATCGGCGGCAGCGCCTTCACGCCGATCGTCAATCCGCCGGAAGTGGCGATCCTCGGCATCACGCGCGCGCAGATGCAGCCGCACTGGAACGGCGAGGCTTTCGAGCCGCGCCTGACCGTCCCGCTCGACCTCTCCTACGACCATCGCGCGATCAACGGGGCCGATGCGGCGCGCTTCCTGTCGTTCTACGCGCGGCTGATCGCTGATCCGCGCCGCCTGCTGCTGTGAGGAACGCATGACACGGAAAGTCGATTTTCTGGTGATCGGGGCGGGGCCGGGCGGCTATGCCGCCGCCTTCCGCGCCGCCGATCTCGGCCGAAAGGTGGTGCTGGTCGATGCCCGGGCGACGCTCGGCGGCGTCTGCCTCAACGAGGGCTGCATCCCGTCGAAGGCGCTGCTGCACGCCGCGGCCATTCTGCACGAGATGAGCGAGGCGAAGGACTGGGGAATCGCCGTGGAAGAGCGGCCACCGATCGATCTTGAAAGGCTGCGGGCGCGAAAGGACGGGATCGTCACCACCCTCACGGGTGGTCTTGCCGGCCTGGCGCGCCGGCGCAAGGTCGAGGTGATCCAGGGTTTTGCCCGCTTCGGCGGGCCCGACCGCGTCGTCGTCGGCGACGAGGAACTGCAGTTTGCAGATTGTGTCATCGCCACAGGCTCCGCGCCGGTACGCCTGCCCAGCTGGCCGGAGGATTCGCGGATCTGGGACAGCACGGCCGCGCTGGAGCTGCGTGGCGTTCCGGACCGGCTGGCCGTCGTCGGGGGCGGCATCATCGGGCTGGAAATGGCGACGGTCTATGCCGCGCTGGGCTCGGCCGTGACGGTCGTCGAGCTCGGCCCGCAGATCGTTCCCGGTGCCGATGGCGAGGCCGCCTCGATCCTGCGGGCGTCGCTGGAGGCCTCGGGCTGCCGGATCCTGACCGACACGCGCGTCACGGCGATAACGCCGGGCAAGGAAACCGTCGGCCTCGAGCTTTCGGGCGCGGTGGAGGAGCATGTCGAGGCCGATGCCGTCATACAGGCCGTCGGGCGCCGGGCGGATGCCGCCGCGCTCGACCTTGCCAAGGCAGGACTGGAGGCGAGGGCGGACGGAACGCTGGCCGTCGATCCCTACGGTCGCACCGGCAAGGCGAACATCTACGCGATCGGCGACGTCACCGGCGGGCCGATGCTCGCCCACCGGGCGACGCATCAGGGCAAGATCGCCGCCGAGCTTGCCTCGGGGCATCATCCCGCGCCGCTTTCCGCCCTCATCCCCTCGGTCGCCTATACCCGGCCGGAGCTCGCCTGGATCGGCCAGAGCCTCGATCAGGCCAGGGCGGCGGGCGTGAAGGCAAGGGCGGCAAGCTTTCCCTGGCAGGCAAGCGGCCGGAACCTCACCTCGGGGGCCGGGGCCGGGCTGACGCGGCTCGTCTATTGCGAGGAGAGCAAGCGCCTGCTTGGCGCGACGCTGGTCGGAACCAATGCCGGCGAGCTCCTGTCGGAGCTGACGCTGGCAATCGAGATGGGTGCGCGGCTGGAGGACGTCGCGCTGACGGTCCACGCCCATCCAACCCTGTCGGAGACGGTGGCCTTTGCGGCCGAGCGCGCGCTCGGCACGCTGACCGATCTCTGACGGCGACATAGGGAGGAATGAAATGAGCTGGAAATCGGGCGCGGCCGCGGGCCTGCGCCAGGGCGGGCTATGGGTCGGCTTCGTGCTGTTCATGGCAATCGTGGCGATCAACGCGCCGGCCTTCCTGAGCCCGGGCAACCTTCTGGACGTGCTGCGCCAGGTCTCGATCACGGGCACGATAGCGCTCGGCGTGACCTTCGTCGTCATCGCGGGCCGGCTGGATCTTTCCGTCGGTTCGGGCCTGACGCTCCTGACGATCATCATCGTCGACCAGCACAACCACGCGGGTCCGGCGGGCGCGATCGCGCTGACGCTGCTCGCCGGCCTTGCCATCGGCGCCTGGAACGGCCTTCTCGTCGGTTTCCTGCGGTTCAACGCGCTCATCGTCACGCTCGCCATGCTGTCGGTGCTGCAGGGCCTCGCGCTCTGGTATTCCGGCGGCTCGAACGTGAGCGTTTCAAGCCCGGGATGGTTCGCGGTCTTCGGCCGCGGGACCTGGCTCGGCATTCCGGTTCCCGTCCTGCTCATGCTGGCCGGGGCGGCGCTCGCCGCATTCCTCCTCCGGCGCACCGCGTTCGGCCGGGCGGTCTTCGCCGTCGGCGGCAACGAGACGGCGGCGCTCTTTTCCGGCATCTCGCCCGCGCGTACCGTGTTCCTCGCCTATCTGCTGAGCGGCTTTTCCACAGCGCTCGGCGCAATCATCATGGGCAGCCGCGTCATGGGCGCGCAAAGCACCATCGGCCAGGGCTACGAGCTGAACGTGCTTGCCGGCATCATCCTCGGCGGCACCTCGCTGATGGGCGGAGCGGGCAGCATCTGGCGCACGCTCTGGGGCGTGCTGATGCTCGGCTTCAT
The DNA here is from genome assembly GCA_945956975.1 of uncultured Methylocystaceae bacterium. Classification (GTDB taxonomy): domain Bacteria; phylum Pseudomonadota; class Alphaproteobacteria; order Rhizobiales; family Beijerinckiaceae; genus JAJXWB01. Next base: position 25,793 of record CAMFKC010000001.1, read on the forward strand.
CCAAAACGGGCTCATCCTGATGGGCTTTCCGTTCTATGCGCAGTGGCTCGTCACCTGGGGTGTCATCATCGCGGCGGTCTGGATCGACCTTGCCGCCAAGCGGGGGAGGATGCTGGCATGAACGGCACCACCGTCCGGCGGCTCGCCGCCGATCACTATGTCTGGATGCTGCTCGCGCTGGTCTGCGTCTTCTTCGCTCTCCTGTCGCCGCATTTCCTGACGGCGTTCAACATCGGCAACGTGCTGACGCAATCGGCATTCATCGGCCTCTTGGCCATCGGCATGACGCTGGTGATCCTGAACGGCGAGATCGATCTTTCGGTCGGCGCCACGCTCGCCCTTTCCGCCGCCCTGGCGATCGGGCTGCAGAACAGCGGCTGGCCGACGAGCGCGGCCATCGCGGCGGGCCTTCTCGCCGGCACGGCGCTCGGCTTTATCAACGGCGCGGTCGTCGTCGCCTCCGGCATGCATTCCTTCGTGGTCACGCTCGGCGCGCTGATCGGCATTCGCGGGCTCGTCTTCGTCTACACCAAGGGCAATGCGCTGCTGGTCGAGGATTTCACCTATGCGGACCTTCTGGAGGTCCATGTCGGCCCGGTCTCGCTGACGGCGATCATCTTCCTCGGCATGCTCGCCTTCTTCCAGTGGCTGCTCTCGGCCAGCCGCCACGGACGCGAGGCCTATGCGGTGGGGGATAACCCCGAAGCCGCGCGGGACGCGGGCGTCAAGGTCGGCCGCCACAAGATCATCAACTTCACCATTTCGGGCTTCCTGGCGGCGCTCTGCGGCATTCTCCTGTCGATCCGCCTCGGCACGGCCGAGCCGCAGGCCGGCCGTATCTGGGAATTGTGGACCATTATCGCCGTCGTGCTGGGCGGCACGCGGCTGCAAGGCGGCGTCGGCAGCCTGTGGAAGACGCTCGGCGGCGTGCTCGTCCTCGCCGTGCTCCAGAATGGCCTGCGGCTTCTCAACACGCCCAACCATGTCGAGCTGATCGTCATGGGCGTGATCCTGATGATCGCGCTCGGCATCGACCGATTGATGACCCTGCTGCGCGCAAGAGAGAGGACAGCATGACCGACCTATTGATGATCCGCGGCGTTTCCAAGCGCTTTCCCGGCGTGCAGGCGCTGACCGGTGTCGATTTCGATCTCCGGCCGGGTGAGGTCCATGCCCTGATGGGCGAGAACGGCGCCGGCAAGTCGACGCTGATGAAGATCCTCGCCGGCCTGCAGCCGGCCGACGACGGCGAGATCCTGCACCGGGGCGAGGCGATAGCGCTTCGCAGCCCGCTCGAGGCGCGCGAGCGGGGCATTCTCCTCATCCACCAGGAGCTTTCTTTGTCGCCAGAACTCTCGGCGGCGGAGAACATCTATCTCGGCGCCTGGCCGACGAACGGCATCGGGCTCCTGCGCAAGTCGGAGCTGAACAGGCGGGCGGGGGAGGCGCTGAAGGCGCTCGGCTGTGATGTCGGCCCGCGGACCCGTGTCGGGAGCCTTTCCATCGCGCGCAAGCAGATGGTTGAGATCGCGCGCATCCACGCCTTCAAGGCCAATGTGGTCATTCTCGACGAACCGACCGCCTCGCTGACCGACGCCGAGCGCGACCAGCTCTTCGCGACGATCCGGGACCTCAAGGCGCGCGGCGTCGGCATCATCTACATCTCCCACAAGATGGACGAGATTTTCACCATCACGGATCGCATCACCGTGCTGCGCGACGGTATCGTGCAGGGCACGCTCACCACTAGCGAAACCGATGCGGACCGCGTCACGCAGATGATGATCGGCCGCAAGCTGGACGCTTTCTTCAGCCGGGCCGAGGAGCGGTTTGGTGAGGAGGTGCTGCGCGTCGAGGGCCTCGGACGCCGGGGCGACTACCACGACGTCTCCTTCTCCGTCCGGCAGGGCGAAGTGCTGGGGCTCTACGGGCTAATCGGCGCGGGGCGCTCCGAGGTGGTCGAGAGTCTCTTCGGCATCCGCGGGCCCGACCGCGGCAAGCTCTGGTGGCAGGGGCGGGAGACGGCCTTTCCCTCGCCCCGGCAGGCGATCGACATGGGCCTCTGCCTTACGCCGGAAAACCGCAAGGAGCAGGGCCTGGTGCTCGGTCTCGGTGGGCGGGACAACATCGTGCTTCCGAGCCTGAAGGCCTTTTCGCGCTTGGGCATCATGCGCCGTTCGCGCGAGCAGGCGGTGTATCTGACCTATCGCGACCTGCTGCAGATCAAGACGACCGGGCCGGCCACGGCCCTGCGAACGCTTTCCGGCGGCAACCAGCAGAAGTTCGTGCTTGCCAAATGGCTCTGCCGCAAGCCGAAGCTCCTGATCCTGGACGAGCCGACGCGCGGCATCGACGTCGGCTCCAAGGCGGCGATCCATGCCCTGATCGCGAAGCTTGCGGAGGAGGGGCTGGCCGTCATCGTCATCTCCTCCGAAATGCCCGAAGTGCTCGGCGTCAGCCACCGCATTCTCACCATGGCCGACGGCCGCCTGACTGGCGAGTTCTCCGGCGCGGCGATGACTGAGGAAAACCTGATCCGGGCCGTCGCGCATCACGCGGCCTGAACGGGTTCCTTCTCTTCAATCGCAGCCAGAGACCCTCCGCAGCACCGCTGCGGAGGGTCTTTGCTTCCGGGCCTGTAAGGCAAACGAAAACCCCGCGGCGTGAACCGCGGGGCATAGAAACTGTGAAGATAGTTCTTCTTACCAGCTCGGGCGTTCGAAGTTGTCGATGGTGTCGGCCGTGATCTTGTCGATGGCGATCTCCTGCACCGGCGGCACCGCGATGCCGTTGGCGACCTTCACAGCCGTCTGGATGGCGAGCACCGCGTCGTCGATGGGCGACTGCTTGCCCGATCCCGTCTGCCAGCCCGCCTTGATGGCGTCCCAGCCTTCGCCGAACTGGTTGCAGGTGACGAGCTTGACCTCGCCGGGCTTCTTGCCGGCGGCCTGGAGGGCCGAGATGACGCCGAGGCCCATGCCGTCGTCGAAGGCATAGACGCCGTTGATCTTCTCGCCATACTGCGTGAGGAAGGTTTCCATCACGGTCTGGGCCTTCTCGCGGTTCCAGTCGGCCGGCTGGCTCGCCAGGATCTTGATGTCGGGATACTTGTCCTCCATCGCGTCGAGGAAGCAGTTGCCGCGCAGGATCGAGACGGAATAGCCCGGCGTGCCCTCGATGACCACGACATTGCCCTTGCCGCCGAGCGAGTCGCCGAGCATCTCGGCGGCCTGCGAGGCGAGCTTGCAATCGTCCGGCCCGGTATGGGCGGTCACGTATTGACGGCCGGCCTCGCCAATCGGGCTGTTCGATGTGACGACCGGAATGTTGGCGCGCGAGGCCTGGCGCACGGCGGGGATGAGGGCGTTCTGCGATGTCGGCCACAGCACGATAACGTCCATCTTCTGGGCGATCATGTCCTGCAACTGGTTGAACTGCGTGGCCGGATCGCCCTGCGGGTCCATGACGGTCGCGTCGATGCCGATCTCCTTGGCATAGGAGACGGCGGCTTCGGCATATTTCGCCTGGTAGGAGTTCGAGCCGGGGTAAAGCACGGTGATGCCGATGCGGGTATCGGCAAGCGGCTTCTTCAGCTCGCCGCCCAGCCAGTCGGGCGCCGCCTGGGCCGCGGCCGCTCCGTTGCCGGCGATGGAAGCTGTCAGGGTGAGCGCGGCAGCGAGCGCTGTACGTTTGATCATTGGTTCCTCCGAGGATTGCGCGCGGGGTCCTCCTCTGGACCGCCGCGGTGCCGAAATCATCGGGTGGGGCGGGATCCCCGCCAATGCGGAATATATCCACTTTGGATATGCGGGCGCGACCGGGCGACCAGCGGCGGTGGCCGTCCGGCCATATCCATTTTGAACATATTGAACGTTGTTCGGCCCTGGGGCCTGCTCTCTACTCTCCCTCGCATCTGGCAAGGGGAGGTTTGTGGATGGCTGGTTTTGCAGTTCTCGGCACCGGGCGCATCGGCGCCATGCATGCCGAGATCATCGCCCGCTCGAGGCATTCGAGGGTGGTCTGGACCTATGATGCCGTGCCGGAGCTCGCCGAGCGCGCCGCGGCCCTTTGCGGCGCACGGTGGACGGCCGACGTCGACGAGGCATTGGCCGACGACGCGGTGGAGGCCGTGCTGATCGCCTCGCCGACGAACACCCATGCGGACCTCATCGTCCGCGCTGCCCGCGCCGGCAAGGCCGTGTTCTGCGAGAAACCGATCGATGCCGAGCTTGCCAAGGTCGAGGAATGCGCGCGCCAGCTCCAGCCCTATTCTGTTCCGATCCAGATCGGCTTCAACCGCCGCTTCGATCCGAGCCACGCCGCCGTCGAAGCGGCGGTGCGCGCGGGCGAGATCGGCGAACTGGAAATGCTCGTCATTTCCAGCCGCGATCCGGAGCCGCCGCCGCGCCCGATCCTCGAAGCCTGCGGCGGCCTGTTCCGGGACACGACCATCCACGACCTGGACATGGCGCGGTTCATCCTCGGCGAGGAGCCTGTAGAGGTCTATGCGACGGCATCGAACCTCGTCGATCCGATGATCGGGGAAGTCGGGGACGTCGATACCGCGATGGTCGTGCTCAGGACCGCCAGCGGCAAGCTTTGCCACATCAACAATTCGCGCCGCACGACCTACGGCTACGACCAGCGGGTCGAGGCCTTCGGATCGAAGGGCATGGTCCGCTCGGACAATCCGCGCCCGACGGCGCTCGTGCGCTACGGGTCCGGCGGCACCGCCGTCCGCGATCCTCTGCTGCATTTCTTCATCGAACGCTACCGGGACGCCTATGCGCGGGAGATAAACGCCTTCGTCGATTTCGTCGAAAAGGGCGGTCCCTCGCCGGTCTCCTTCGAGGATGGGCGACGCGCGCTGATCCTTGCCGAAACGGCAATTCAATCCGCCCGCTCCGGCGTGGCGGTGAAAGTGGATTACGGCGTCAAGGCGACATCGTAACGAAGGCGCCTCGCTGCCGGGAGGGAGTTTTCCGGGGGCGGCGCGATATTTTTTCAAACGGGAGGAACACATGAAATCTACAGTCAGGAATCTCCTTCTTGCCAGCGCAATAGCAACGGTGTCCGCGCTACCAGCAGGGGCCACGAGCGAGGCGCCGAAGGTCTTCTTCATGCTGCCCAACACCACGACCATCCGCTTCGAGCAACGCGACGCGCCGTTCTTCGTCGAGGCGATGAAGGAGAAGATGCCGAACGCGACAGTGACCATCGCGAACGGCCAGGGCGATCCGGCGCGCCAGCAGAAAGAAGTCGAGGATGCCATCGTTCAGGGTGCCGACCTGATCGTACTGATCTCCACAGACGCCAACCTTGCCGCCGGTAGCCTGAAGGCCGCATCCGATGCCAAGGTGCCCGTCGTGCTCTACGAGCATGACGCCAAGGGCGGCCCGGCGGCGGCATCCGTCGTTTTCGATGCGCTTGCCGTCGGCCAGGCGCAGGGCAAGCGCGCGGCGGAGCTGATCGCGGGCCTGAACAAGGATGTTGTGAACATCGCCCGCGTGAAGGGTGCGCAGGGCGAATGGGGAACCGGCGAATACGAGAAAGGCCAGAACGAGTATCTCCAGCCGCTCATCGATGCCGGCAAGGTGAAGATCGTCTGCGAGCAGTACACGCCGAACTGGGACCAGACGATCGCCCAGTCCTTCTCCGAGGACTGCCTGACACGCACGGGCGGCGACGTGGACATGTTCCTCGGCATGAACGACGGCACCACGGGCGGTGCGGTCGCCGCACTCATTTCCCAGGGATTCAAGCCGGGCGAAAAGCTCGTCGCCGGCGGCCAGGATGCCGACGTGCAGGCGCTCCAGTTCATCGTGCAGGGCTGGCAGGACGACACGGTCTTCAAGGATCTGCGCATCCAGGCGCGCGCCGCGGCGGATATCTCAGTCGCGCTCCTCAAGGGCGAACCGCTTCCGAAGGACCTGATGAACACGACTTTTGACAACGGCGGCAATGTCATTCCCGGCGCCTCGCTGCCGGTGGAGATCATCACGCCGTCAGATGTCGCCAAGGTCGTCGATGCGGGTGTCTGGAGCTGGAAGCAGGTCTGCGAAGGGTCAGGCGGTCAGGGTGTCTGCGAAGGCAAGGAGTAACGGAGGCCGGCCGGGAGCACGCTTCCGGCCGGTCCATCGTCTCGTGGAGGAGGACTGCATGCAAACGAAAGACACGATCCCATTGGCTCGCCCTGACAGCATCCTGAGCCTGCGTGGCATCTCGAAATCCTATGGAGGCGTGAAAGCCCTCGAAAGCGTTTCGCTCGACATCTCGGCGGGGGAGGTTGTTGCCCTCGTCGGCGACAACGGTGCTGGCAAATCCACGCTCGTCAAGATCATGGCTGGTGCCATCCGCCCGGACGAAGGCGACTATTCCTTCGAGGGCGAGAAGGTTGCCATCCGCTCACCATCCGACGCGACGGCACTCGGCATCCAGACAGTCTACCAGGATCTGGCGCTCTGCAACAATCTCGATGCGGTGCAGAACCTTTTCCTCGGCCGGGAGCCCGTTGGTCCCTCCATTTTCGGCCAGCGAATCCGGCGCGCGGAATGCGAGGTCCGGGCGCGCGAAGTGCTTCGTCGGCTTCGGCTCGATCATATCTCGATCACGCGTCCCGTCGGCGCAATGTCCGGTGGCCAGCGCCAGAACATCGCGATCGCCCGCTCCATTCTCTGGAATCCGAAGGTGGTGCTTTTGGACGAGCCGACCGCAGCGCTCAGCCATTCGGCAGCGGCGAAGGTCGGCGAGCTGATCCGCAGCCTTGCCGACCACGGCTTGGGAGTGCTCGTTATTTCCCACGACATCCACAACTTCGTCGTGACGGTCACGGATCGCATCGAGGTGCTGCGCCTAGGCAAGAACGCCGGCTCCTATCGCGTCGGCGAGGTGAGCGGCGAGCAGATCGTCAACGCCATGGTGGGCGGCAACGAAGCGATCAATGCAGCCCGATAAAAAGTGAGACAGGGGATAGGACAATGTCAATCATATCAACCGGGCGCGACAGCCGGGAAAAGTCGATTTGGGCAGGCCTTCGCAACGCCTGCGAGGGCGTTCTCGACATGCGGACCCTGCCGGTCGCGATCGGCCTCGTCCTGCTAATCGCCTTCTTCTCTTTCCAAAGCGATGTCTTCCTGACGAGCCGCAACCTGACCAACCTGCTCTCGCAGAGCGTGGTGACGGGGATTATGGCGCTCGGGCTCATCTTCGTGCTTTTGGTCGGTGAGATCGACCTCTCGGTCGCGGCGATCAGCGGCGTGACGAGCGTTCTCCTCGCCAAGCTGATCATGGATTTCGGCTTTCCGCCGGCCCTTGCCGTTGCCGTGGCGGTTCTCGTCGGTGCGGGGATCGGCGGACTTTCGGCCCGCTGGATCACATGGATGCGTGTACCCTCCTTCGTCGTGACGCTGGGCGTCGGGCTCGTGCTCAACGGCCTGCAGCTTGCGCTTCTGCCGGAAACAGGCCGCTACAACCTGCTGGGAACGGGGATTGAGAATGTCGCCGGAGCATCACTGAAGGGCCCGCCGGCCTGGATTGCTCTCGGCCTTCTGGTCCTCGTCATGGCAGCGATGCGTTTCACCGCCTATCGCCAGCGCAGCACCGCCGGCCTCGCGCCCTCGCTCGTCACCGCAGTCGTTCTTCCGCTTCTGCCCTTGATCGTCATCGGCGGTATCGGGGTCGCGCTGCTGGACCTGCACAACGGCGTCCCAGTGCCCGTCGTTCTCTTCACGGCGCTGCTCGTGGTTGCAGGCTATCTCACCCAGGAAACCCGCATCGGCCTTTATCTCTATGCCGTGGGCGACAACATCGAGGCGGCACGGCGTGCCGGCATCCGGCCGCAGACCGTCAAGCTGTTCGCGTTCATGGTCGCCGGCGCGCTTGCGGCGCTCGCGGGCCTTCTCGCCGCCTCGCGTATCCTCGGAGTGTCGGTCTCCTCCGGCGGCGGCATCGGCGGCGGATCGCTGCTGCTGGAATCGATCGCTGCGGCGGTTATCGGCGGTGTCAGCCTCTTCGGTGGAAAGGGGCGCGTGAGTGCCGCGGTGTTCGGCGCGTTGATCATCGGCACCGTTTCAAACGGGTTGAACCTGATGGGGGTCGGAAACGAGATCCGTCTGGTCGTGACGGGTTTCCTGCTGGTGCTTGCGGTCTCCGTCGACCGCGTCATCGAACGCTTTGCCGGCCCGTTGAGCCGGGATTAGAGGAGTGAGACACATGACATCGCTGAAGGGAAAGATCGCGATCGTAACCGGTGGAACCCAGGGGTTGGGCGCCGCAATCGCCACCCTTTTCGCCGAACGCGGCGTCGCGGGCATCGTCACCTGCGGCCGCAGCGCCGAAAAGGGCGAGGCCCGGGCCAGGGAAATCGCTGCCACATCGGGAACGGACGTGCGCTTCGTGCGGGCCGATCTCGGCAGCGTGGAGGATTGCCGCCGCGTGGTTTTGGAAGCCGACCGGGCTTTCGGACGCGTGGATGTACTGGTGAATGCCGCAGGCAATACCAATCGCGGCACGATCCTCGACACGAACCCGGCCCTCTTCGACCTGCTCTTCGCCGTCAACGTGCGCGCGCCCTTCTTCCTGATGCAGGAGACGATCAGGATCATGCGCCGCGAAGGCACGGAAGGAGCGATCGTCAACATCTCCTCCATGTCCTCGATGGGCGGCCAGCCGTTCATCGCACCTTACTGCGCCTCGAAGGGCGCCCTCGACACCCTGACGCGCAACACCGCCTATGCGCTTCTGCGCAACCGCATCCGGGTCAACAGCCTCAATATCGGCTGGATGGCGTCCGAGGGAGAGGACCAGACGCAGCGCTCCTTCCACGGTTCGGACGAGAACTGGCTTGAGAAGGCTGCTGCCGCCCAGCCGAACGGCCGTTTGATCGACCCGAACGAAGTTGCCCGTGCCGTCGCCTTTCTCGCGAGCGGCGAATCCGGCCTCATGACCGGTGCGATCGTCAATTATGACCAGGCGATCTGGGGCGCTTACGACACATCTCCTCATCCGGAAGCGGCGCTCTAAGGGCTTCCTCCCCGTGCAACGCCTGGCGATTGAGGCTCGCTTCAACGCCAGGCGTTGTATCGGGGTATTCAGCTGTTCAAGAAACAGCTTTAACGCCGAAACTGGTTTTGTCCCTCGTCTGCGCCGGGACGGCCCTGTGAAACCAGATTTTCTGCCTGCACTCGTCTGTTGACTCTTCTCGTGCTCCACAATTAATATTGCGGGCAGTTAGCGATTGCAATTTTTCGTTTTCAATAAACCCCCGGCCCCAAGGCGCCTGGTGTGGGAACCATGGATGCTGCCCGGGGCAGCAATTCTGACAGGAGGATTTCGATGAATGATATTGCAACGGTGATCGATCTTGTGCAATTCCGGCGCGAGGTGGAGACTGAAACGACGATGGCGATGTGCCCGACGGCGATCGCCATCGAGAAGAACATTCCCATTTATGACGGGGTGGCCGTCGATGACGGCATCGGCCCGGAATGGGCCTCGGTCATCGGCGAGGGGCCGGGCGTCTTCGTCGTCAAGCGCGCCTTCGCCGATCCCGGCGCGATCGACGCGGCGAGCGAGGTGTTCCGCCAGATCATCGCCGACGAGCGTGCGGCCGGCACGGCGGCGGGCGACCATTTCGCCAAGGCCGGCGCCAACGACCGCATCTGGAACAGCCTCCAGAAACTGTGCCTTCGCGATCCCGCCGTCTATGCCCGCTACATGGCCAATCCGGTGATCGACATCGCCTGCCGCGCCTGGCTCGGGCCGGGCTACCAGATTGCCACCCAGGTCAACCAGGTGCGCCCCGGCGGAAAGGCGCAGGCGCCGCACCGCGACTACCATCTCGGCTTCATGAAGCCGGAGCAGATGGCGCAGTATCCCACGCACATCCACGCGACCGGCCCGACGCTCATCCTGCAAGGTGGCGTCGCCCATTGCGACATGCCGGTCGAAAGCGGCACGACGAAGCTGCTGCCGCATTCGCAGCGCTACCTGCCGGGCTACGTCGCCGCCACGCGGCCGGAGTTCCGGGACTATTTTGAGGAGCATTATGTCCAGCTTCCGCTGGAAAAGGGCGATGCCATCTTCTTCAGCCCCGCGCTTTTCCACGCCGCCGGCGAGAACCGAACGAGCGATGTCGTGCGCATGGTCAACCTCATCCAGACGGCCTCCGCCTTCGCCCGCCACATGGAAAGCCTTGACCGCACGGCGATGGCGCGCGCAGTCTATCCCTATCTGGCGGCGCTTTCGCCGGCCGGGCGGCGGGCGGTGATCGCGGCGACAGCGGACGGCTATCCGTTCCCGACCAATCTCGACACGGATCCGCCGCTCGGCGGCCTTGCGCCGGAAAGCCAGCAGGACCTGCTCGCCCGCGCCGTCGCGGAAGGCTGGGACCAGGCACGGCTCGACGCGGCCCTGGTCGCACAGGGTGCCAAGCGCGCGGCCTGAGCATGCTTCAGAAAAATCGGAAGATTACCCGCAACGGCTTCGGGCGGGGAGCGAACAGGAAGCCAATTTCGGGAGGAAGTTACACATGAAGAAAATCCTGCAGTCCCTGGCGCTCGGCGCCCTTCTCGCCACCACTGCGCTTGCCGGCGCGGCCCATGCCGACGGTGAGAAGTTCGTCTGGATCAGCCACGGTCCGGATAGCGATAGCTGGTTCAACGTCATCAAGAACGCCATCAAGGTTACGAGCGAGCAGATGGGCGTCACGACCGAATACCGCAATCCGCCAACAGGCGACCTCGCCGACATGGCGCGCATCGTGCAGCAGAGCTCGGCGGCCGGCGTCGACGGCATCATCGTCACCATCGCCGACTACAACGTGCTGGAAGGGCCGATCAAGGACGCCGTCTCCAAGGGCATCCCGGTCGTCACCGTGAACTCAGGCACGGTGGAGGAGAGCCAGAAGCTCGGCGCGCTGCTGCATGTCGGCCAGCCGGAATACGAAGCGGGCCTCGGCGCCGGCAAGCGCGCGAAGGAGGCGGGGATCACCAGTTTCGTCTGCGTCAACCACTACATTACCAACCCCGCCTCGGTGCAGCGTTGCCAAGGCTTTGCCGACGGCATCGGCGTCGAACTCGGCAACCAGATGATCGATTCCGGCATCGACCCGTCGGAAGTGCAGAACAAGGTGAAAGCCTATCTGACGGCCAACAAGGACACCGGCGCGATCCTGACGCTCGGCCCGAACTCGGCCGAGCCCTCGATCCGCGCGGTCAAGGAGATGGGCCTTGATGGCGACATCTATTTCGGCACCTTCGACCTCTCCTCCGAGATCTCGGCGGCGATCAAGGACGGCACGATCAACTTCGCCATCGACCAGCAGCCCTTCCTCCAGGGCTCGATCCCGATCCAGGTGCTGACGAGCTATGTCCGCTACGGTGTCGCCCCGGCCAACTCGATCTTCACGGGTCCGGGCTTCGTGACCAAGGACAACATCGCGCTCGTCGAGTCGCTGGCGGGCCAGTACCGCTGACCTGACGGTCCGTCGGGGCGCGCCGGTCGACGGCGCGCCCCGAACGATTTTCGAGGGAGGAGAATGCATTCATGACGGACGTCATTAACGGCGCGTCGAAGGACGAGCGCATCAAGCCCGTCTCGCCGCTTCGGCGCGCGCTGATCCGGCCCGAGCTCGGCGGCATCTGCGGCACCATCCTGGTCTTCCTGCTGTTCGCCATCGTCGCCGGCGACAGCGGCATGTTCGCCGCCGAAGGCGTGATGAACTGGACCGTGGTCTCGGCACAGTTCATGGTCATCGCGGTCGGCGCCTGCCTCCTGATGATCGCGGGCGAGTTCGACCTTTCCACCGGCTCGATGATCGGCTTTTCCGGTTTGATGATGGCGATCCTTTCCGTCCATCTCGGCGTGCCGCTGTGGCTTTCCATCATTGCCACCTTCGTCTTCTGCGTCTTCATCGGCGCGGTGAACGGCTGGCTGGTCATCCGCACGGGGCTGCCGTCCTTTATCGTGACGCTCGCCTTCCTCTACATCCTGCGCGGCCTGACGATCTGGGGCTCGGTCTACTTCACCCGCCAGACGATCATCGGCGGCGTCGGCGAAAAGGCGGCCGGCGACTGGCTGGCGCCGCTCTTCGGCGGCAAGATCCTGACCGGCTTCTTCGCCTGGATGGGTGAGGCGGGCTGGATCGCCACCTTCACCCGCGGCAACCGCGCCGGCCAGCCTGTCATCGACGGTGTTCCGATGCTCGTCGTCTGGGCCATCGTGCTCGTCGTCTTCGGCCACTGGCTGCTGACCCGCACCAAGTTCGGCAACTGGATCTTCGCCTCGGGCGGCGACCCGCTCGCCGCGCGCTACGTCGGCGTGCCGGTCAACCGGGTGAAGATCCTGATGTTCATGTTCTCGGCCTTCTGCGCCTGCGTCTTCGCCACCTGCCAGGTGATGGAGTTCGGCTCGGCGGCGGCCGACCGCGGCCTGCTCAAGGAGTTCGAGGCGATCATCTGCGTGGTCATCGGCGGGGCGCTCCTGACGGGCGGCTACGGCTCCGTCATCGGCGCTGCGCTCGGGGCCATCATCTTCGGCGTGGTGCAGCAGGGCCTGTTCTTCGCCAATGCCGAAAGCTCGCTGTTCCGCGTCTTTCTCGGCGTCATCCTGCTCACGGCGGTGATCATGAACACCTATATCCGCCGCATCATCACGGGAGAACGCTGATGACCGCCATCGTGGAGATGAGGAACATCCAGAAGCACTTCGGCCATGTCATCGCGCTGGCCGGCGTCTCCTTCGACATCCGGCCGGGCGAATGCCATTGCCTCGTCGGCGACAACGGGGCCGGCAAGTCGACCTTCATGAAGATCATGTCCGGCGTCTACAAGCCGAGCGACGGCGAAGTGCTGGTGGAGGGTACGCCGACACCCTTCCACAGCCCGCGCGACGCCATGGCCGCGGGTATCGCCACGGTCTACCAGGACCTCGCGATGATCCCGCTGATGAGCGTCAGCCGTAATTTCTGGATGGGGCGCGAGCCGGAGCGGGGCATCTGGCCGTTCAAGACCTTCGATACGTCGAAGGCAGACGAGATCACCGTGACGGAGATGCGCAAGATGGGCATCAACCTGCGCGGGCCGGACCAGGCCGTCGGCACGCTCTCGGGCGGCGAGCGGCAGACCGTCGCCATCGCGCGGGCGGTCTATTTCGGCGCCAAGGTGCTGATCCTCGACGAGCCGACCTCGGCGCTCGGTGTGCGCCAGACGGCCAATGTCCTCAGCACCATCGACCGCGTGCGCAAGCAGGGCATCGGCGTCGTCTTCATCACGCACAACGTCCGCCACGCGCTCGCCGTCGGCGACCGCTTCACCGTGCTCAACCGCGGCCAGACGCTGGGCACGGCCGAGCGCGGCACGGTGGATGCCGCCGCCCTGCAGGACATGATGGCGGGCGGGCAGGAGCTCGCTTTGCTGGAAAGCTCGCTCGGCGGCACGATCTGAAACGAGGAAAGGCGTGGCGGACGATTTGCCCGGCACGCCTTGTCGAATGTTCGGAGGTTGCGGCCTTACCCCGTTCTCCCACGTCATCCCCGGGCCTGAACCGGAGATCCACGCGGCACCTCCCGGCGTGGATGGCCGGCCCTCAGGTCAAACCGAGGGCCGGCCGTGACGGCGGAGGGAGCTTAGCGGACCACCTCGTAACCGGCGGCCGCCATGACGCGCAGGAGTTCCTTATGGCCGATCTTCGCCATGTCGAGCGGCGGATTGTGAGCGGGGTCCTGCTCCGCCTCGACGACGAACCAGCCCTCGTAGCCATGGGAGGCGAGGCGCTTGACGATGGCCTCGAAGTCGAGGCTGCCGTCGCCGGGGACCGTGAAGGCGCCCTTGATCACCGCGTCGAGGAAGCTTTCCTTCGTGCGGTCGAGGGCCGCGATGACGGGCAGGCGGACGTCCTTGGTGTGGACATGGCTGATGCGCTTGTGGTGTTTGTCGATGACGCGCAGCACGTCACCGCCGGCAAAGGCCATGTGGCCGGCGTCGAAGAGCAGCGGCAGGCCCTCGCCGGAATGCTTCATCAGGAGATCGAGCTCTTCCTCGGTCTCGATGGGCGCGGCCATGTGGTGATGGTAGGAGATCGGCATGCCCTGATCGGCGCACCATTCGCCGAAGGCGGTCATCTTGCCGCCATAGGCGCGGATCTCGTCCTCGGAGAGCCGGCGCTTGGTGGAGAGCGGCGCGTTGCGGTCGCCCTGGATGGTGCCGGCCGTCTCGCCATAGACGATGCAGGGCGCATCGACCGCCTTGAAGAGCGC
>CAMFKC010000002.1 GCA_945956975.1 uncultured Methylocystaceae bacterium
GGTTGCGCTCCATCGGCCTGTTCTCGGAGATGATCGCATGGAAGTTGCGCTTCTTCATTCCGGTCACCGATGAAGGCGCCGCGATCCTTTCGCGCCTGATGCAGCGCAATCGCTTGCTCGATGCCGTCAGCCGGCATTGAAGGAGTATCGCCATGCTCTCGGCCTCCGAACTGGCGAACCGTCTCGCGCGCGATGCCGAGGCGGTCTGCCGGCACTACCTCTCCGCCGGCCGCAGGGCCGGCAATTACTGGGTCGTCGGCGACACCGCCAACAGCAAAGGCAAGTCGCTTTATGTCCACCTGACCGGTCCGCGCGCCGGCCGGTGGGCCGACGGAGCCACGGGTGAATATGGCGACCTGCTCGATCTCGTGCGCGAGACCTGCGATCTTGTCGAGTTTCGCGATGTCGCGGACGAAGCTCGGCGTTTCCTTAACGAGCCCCGACCCGATCCGGCGGCGTCCCGCAGGGGCGACGCCCGAACCGATCCGCCGGTCGACAGACCGGCAGACGAGCGCGCACAGCGCCTGTTTCGCATGTCGCAGCCGCTGGCGGGAACTCTGGCGGACAGCTATCTGCGTAAGCGGGGCATCTTGCGCGCATCCCTGCATCCGTCGCTTCGCTATCATCCCTCCTGCTACTATCGCGATCTCGTGACCGGCCGGACGCATAGCTTCCCCGCGCTGATCGCGGCTGTGACCGATCCCGGCGGTGCGATCACCGGTGTGCATCGCACCTGGCTCGACCCCGACGGGGCCGGCAAGGCGCAGGTGGAGGATCCCCGCCGCGCACTTGGCGGCCTGCTCGGCAATGCGGTTCGCTTTGCCTTTCCTGTCTGCGGTCCCGTGCCTGTCATGGCGGCCGGCGAAGGTCTCGAAAGCATCCTGTCGCTGTCGCATGTCATGCCCGCCATGCCGATGGTGTCGGCACTGACCGCCAATCACCTCGCGGCCTTCGAGCTGCCGCCCGAATGCGTGCGCCTCTACATCGCCGCGGACGCGGATGCCGCCGGCCGGAACGGTATCGAGCGATTGAGCCGCCGGGCGCAGGCCCGTGGAATCCTGCCGCTGGTGCTCGCCCCGGAACTCGGCGACTTCAACGACGATCTGCGGCTGGACCCGAGCCGCCTGATCGCCAGCCTTCGGGCACAGCTCGCCCCGGAGGACGCAAGCGTCTTTCTGCCGTCGCGATGAGGCCGTGATGGGGAGATGGGCGGGGCGGGAGCGGCAGAGGGGAGGGCGGCCATGCTGGTCGCCGCACGGATGAGCGCGCGCCTGCGGGCCTGCCGAGAGGCGACCCTTACCATCAGGCGTTCGGGCCTCCAACCGCCGGAGGCCAGGTTTTTTCCCCGCGCCGGCGGAGCCGGCGCTCCTCGCGGAGCAAAAAACCTGTTCCCGGCGGCCCGGCGCTGCGCTGGGCCGCGGCGCGAGCGCCGCGGTTCCGGCCTGCTCGCCGGATGGAAGGGATCGCCGTCAGGCCGCGAGAGGCGCGGCCGCAACCGACGGAGATCACCATGAACGTCCAGCTTCCCATCGATGCCACTACCGAACTCCACACATCGTCCCCGACCGACCGGGTCATCTACGAGATGCAGGTCTACGGTTATCGTCCGTTCCAGGAAGAGCCGGACCCGCGCCCGCTGCCGGAGGAGCCGGTCGTCCAGTCTGCGCTGACTGCCATGTTCGACGCCATGTTCGAGATGCTCGGCGACACGCGGCTGGAGGCCGACCTCGAAGACGTGCTCTGGTCGGCGGTCAACCTCTTCCATCGTGCCGGCGAGCGCATCCAGCGCGAGCTGCAGCGCAACGAGGACGCCCAGCGCAACGGGCAGCGCGAGCAGGACGGCTCGGAGGTGAAGAGCGTCGAGCTCGAACGCCATATCATGGAGGGCATCTCGCTCCTCGAGCGCCGCAACGCCTTCGAGTTCATGCGCGATTTCGCCAGCGACCTCTTCGAGGCCCAGACCGGTTCGACATGGCGGCCGCGCACCGGCTCCAAGGTCAATCACGCGAACATGACCGCGGCGATGATCGACTCCAGAGACTTCCTTTCCGCCCGCCGGCGCGCCGAGACCGAGGTTTTGATCCCGGCCGGCACCAAGATCGCCTTCGGAGGCGGCCTGGACTACAACGATCACGAGCGGATCTGGGCCGCACTCGACAAGGCGCTCGCCAAGCACGCCGACATGGTGCTGCTGCACGGCGGCTCGCCGAAGGGCGCTGAACGCATCGCAGCTTGCTGGGCCGAATCCCGCGGCGTGACGCAGGTCGCCTTCAAGCCGAATTGGAGCAAGCACGCGAAGGCCGCTCCGTTCCGCCGCAACGACGAGATGCTTTCCGTGATGCCGGCCGGCGTCATCGTCTTTCCCGGTTCCGGCATCACCGAAAACCTTCGCGACAAGGCCCGCCGCTTCGGCATCACCGTCTGGGAACTGAAAGGAGGCGGCGCGTAAGCGCCCTTTTCCTCTTCAGGCTCTTTTCCGCCGGGCGTTCAGCCCGACGTCGAAGCGCCCCTAGGGTTTCGGGCGAGGATGCCCCATCAGGCTCTCGTATTCGCGATCGGTCAATCGTTCGACGGTGCGCAGCTGCGCGGGAATGTCCATCCGCTCGTGCAGAACGGCCGCGACGACAAAGGTCGCGTCGTCGTCCACAGCGATATAGGCGGCATAATGATGCTCGATCTTGTGGAGGCGGAACAGGGAGTGGCCCACCCGCTCTTCCTTCTTCGTGCGGACGCGGGCGTAGGCTTCGGGGATCTCCTCGAAGCCCTTCCGAAGCAGGCGTCCATAGGCTTTCGCCTGTTGCGGCGACCAGATCCGCGCCGTCTCGCGGATCGCCAGACGGTAGTTTTCCAACGCCGTCGGCAGGATAAGGATGCGGGGAGCCACTAACGCAGCTCTTCGTCCAGTTCCGCGTCGATGGCGTCCAGGGCGGAAAGGGGCAGCATCTCCCCGCGCCGGAACTCTTCCTCCGCCTTCAGAAGGGACCGGACCGCATATCGGCGGTCTTCCTCGCGCGCCATGTCCTCGCGGATCAGCGCGCGCACATATTCGCTCGGCGTCGTGTACTGGTTCTTGCCGTTCGCGCGCATGTCGACGAAGGCGCGCATTTCATCTGGCAAACTCACATGCAGGCTGCTGGTCATGGCCGCGCGCTCCCGTTGGATTTGTGGAGGCGGATTTTCCCGTACCGGGACCTCATTGTCATTTTTTGACATCGGCTTGGCTGTTGCGTGGTTGGGCATGATGGGCTTCGTCGATGGTCCCGAGCGGACGTCTGGCCCGGCTGGTCCCGCTTTCTCCTCGCGCAGCAAGCGCCGGCCGACGGCCGGCCCGACCATCTGCCGGCCCGCGGAACGGCTTCGCCGTTCCGCTCCTTCGAGACGATACGGTTGCCGAGAGGGGAGAGGTGGGCGGGGAGAGGGAGGTCTGTTGGTAGAAAAAGGAGAGCGACCATGGCGATGATATTCGTAGGCGGATCACGCGACATATTCGAGCTGCCGGAACCGGTGATAGCGCGCATCGGCGCGATGATCGCCGCCGAACATGGCGTGCTGGTCGGCGATGCGCCCGGAGCCGATGCGGAGGCGCAGAGCCTGCTTGCCGGGTATGGTTATGAGCATGTCGGTGTCTTCCATGCCGGCAGCGAGCCGCGCAACAATCTCGGCGACTGGGCGGCATATCACCGGCCCGCGCCGGGCGGCGCGCATGGCTACGCCTTTCATGCCGAAAAGGACCGCGAGATGGCGCGGCGCGCCGACTACGGGCTGATGGTCTGGGATGGCGCTTCGCCGGGAACCTGCCTCAACATGCTGCGCCTTGCCGCAGCCGGCTCGCCCTGCGTCGTCTACGACACGATGCGCAGCGCGACGTTCACGCTTCGGAGCATTCCCGATTGGCATGAGATGCTGCGCAATGCCGGCCGGGATCTGGTGGGACGGATCGAGGCACGAATGACCGCCGATGAACGCGATCTCGCCAAGGGGAGATGACACGCCTGTTCGGCGGGTGGCGTTTCCGCCCGCCGCCCGCCGACAGCACGCCGGCGTTTGCCGATGATCCCCGTGGCTTCCCGCCGCCCGTCAGGAAGCCGGCCCCTTGCACGGCCAGTCCGCTCGGCCTCTCCGGTGTCGTGCGCAGAAAGATCGTCTTCTTGCCGTCTTCGCCGCCGGGGCGACGGTCAAGGTCCGATGCGGAAGATAACACCAGTCTCGAAGACCTCCATCCGGGTCGAGACGCGGCATATCGGACCCGCTGCACGTCTCACCCCGGTCCCAACCCACGCCGTCGAACGCCGGGCGCTTGCGAAGACGGCGGCACCCCGGAGCGCCCTCGCGGGGTGGTCGTGCGGGAAGGCCGGCGAAGGCAATGGCCGACAGACCGCCAGCAAAGTCGCATCCACGAGCCGTCGCAGCGCTGGCGGAGAGGCTGCAAGTCGGGAGGCCACGGCACGCATCGCCTCCGGTTCCACCCGGCCCGTTCCCATTGATGCCGACTTTGTAGAGGACTGCCTGCTTTTGCGGCCAACCCCTGAAGGGGTAAGACTCGCCAGAAATTTTTGCAAAATTCGATTTCGGTTTGTCCGCTTTGGCGGCAAATCGAATTTCGCAAAATTTTCCGCCGAGCTGACCGCAGCAGGTCAGCCCTCTCCTTTGCCGCCATCGGGAACGGTCCCGATGGAACCGAAGGAGAACTACCATGGCATCCACGATCGCAAACCTCACCACCAAGACCGACGGCTCGATGGAAGGCGTCTTCGCCACGCTCCGCGTCAATGCCCCGATCGCCGTCCTGCCCAACGCCCACAAGTCCCGCGAGGACGCACCGGACTACCGCGTCATCAACAAGCGCACCGGGTTCGAGATCGGCGCGGGCTGGAACCGGGTCTCGCCGCGCAGCGGGGCAGAATACGTCTCAATCCGGATGGAGGCCCCCGAGATCGGCGTCATCTTCGGGAACCTGGCCCCTGCACCCGGCGGCGAAGAAGGCAAGAAGGTGCTCCTCTGGAACAACCCGGAGTAAGCCGAGCCGAACCGGCCCCGCAAGGGGCCGGCTTCCTCGCGTGCTTCCAGCCACGATCGCGCGAACCGGCGCGCATGTCAGGGTGCCCCACGAGAGGAAGGTCTGTCTGCTCAGAAAGCCAAGTCTGCCATGACGAAGCGGCGCGCGTCAAAACCGCGTGGTACCCCCAATTTTTCCGCCGAACCGCTGAAGCGGCTCGACAAAAAAATCGGCTCCCCCACGCGCGAGCCGCTAAAGCGGGTTTTGACCCGCACCGCTTCGTCATGGCCGACACAGTCATCTTTCACATCAACAAGGAGATGACGACGATGACGATGACCCTCGAAAACCACATCGAAGAACTGCGCGCCGAAGCGAACCACTGCGACCCGGCTGAGCGCGCCCAGATCGAGGCGGAGCTGGAACAGGCCCGGGCCGAACTGGCCGCGCTCATCGCCGCCGAAGACGCCGAGCCTCCCCACTGAGGGAGGCTTTTGCCTTGAACGATAGGGCCGATGCGCCGGATCGACCGGCGCCCCGGCCCGAGGCTGCACCTCACGCCCGCGTCGCCATCTTCGCCGAGCGTCATCCGCGCGCCAGTGCCTCGATGCGCTTCACCCGGTACCCATGGGCACGCCTCTCCCGCAACAGGTCGAGAAACAGTGCGACGGCGTCCTCCTCCCGTTCGAAATGATACACCATCGTCCGACCGAGTGTGCCGATCCTTCCCCACCGGCGCAGCAGACGCGGAGTACCAAACAGCGTCGGTTCGATCGCGAGCGTATAGAAGCGCGCCATGTTCCGGTCGGGATCCACGCGCTCGACATAGAGGTGATAGGGCTGGGTGAGCATTGCCGTAGAATCGCCTGTCCCGCTTCCGGCGTCCAACGACAGTTTTGAATCGATCCCGATGTTCCGATTCAAGATCGTGATGGTTGGCGGCTCGGGATAGAGGGTGATTTGGGCGAGCCGGCCTGCGGCCGACCGCGTGCTATTCGCTACGCTCACGGAGCCCGCAAGCGGTCTCCGCCCATGCGGGTAACGCCCACATCTCGCGGGATGAATCGGCCGGATCGACCGGCCGTTTCATCACGAGAGGGATCCCCCTCGCGCTCCCCGCCGGCTGGTCGCCGGACACGGACCGCGCCCCTCGGGGCGCGGGGGCTCTTCTTCTGACTTCGAATTATACGCTAGCCCAACGGGCCTCAAGGACGGCGCGCATACGCCGGTTTTCTGCCGCCGCCCGAAAGGCGACATCAGAAAACCGGCCTATCCGCTTGCAAGCCGCGTTCCGCGGTCCTTGACCCCCGCCGGGCAACACCGTCGACACCTTCCGTCAGAAGACGAAAGGAGACATATCATGATGACGTTCAACGCACGCGCACTCGTCCCGACCATCGCTGGCTTCCGCGACGAAGTCCTCGCGAGCCGCGCTGCATGCACGACCGCTTTCGCGGCCGCCCTGCATGACACGCTTGCCGCAAAGCTCGACAGGGCGGTTGCCGCTCTTCATGAAGAAGCAGAGACGGAAAAGCGGCTCGCTGCCGGCAAGGGAACGGAGGACGGCGATTTTCTGTACGAGATTTACCACATCTGCACGACCTTTGAACACCTGTGGATGGAAAGCGGCCCGATCTCAATCCTCGATGAGATTTACGATGATGTTGTCGCGGAGGGTGAAACCTGCCGGGTCGGTCTGGACTACACCGTCATTCCCACTGAGCAGTTGGGAGACCTCGGCGGAATCCTCGACCGCATCCGGCGCGAGACCCGCATCGTGTTCATCGCCGCGCGCGTCTGAACAACAATGAGGGAGGCGTCCGCGCCTCCCATCATTCTTGCAATCGGCAACGCGTCACCCCGCGACGACATTGGGCTGGTCTCAACAATGTTTCGCTCACCCCGCCGATCTTTGCTTGCCCCGATCATCGGCCGAGACTAGACTCACTGAAATCCGAGAGTATGCGCCGTCTGTCGATGATGGCGCGACCTTCCAGAACAAGGGTATTGTCGCCGTGATCGAGGAACCAGCCATCGTCGATGTGAACGCACGGCTCGAAGAGCGGAATCCGCATTTTCGTCTGATGCGATATGTCGCCCGGGCGCTCGTTGCCCTGCCGCTCGCAGTCGCGCGCGGCATATTCTTTTCCGTCTGGTGCCTCGCCTATTCCGTCCTCAGCCTGCTTCGGCCGGTCGTAAACGTGTTGATGCTTGGCGGTCTCATCATGCCGCTGGTCGCCTTCGTCGCCTTCGTGAAACCGGATGCGGCCAATGGGATACCGTTTTGGGTTTTCCTACTGATGGCCGCCGGCTTCGTTGGCGTCTCCATGGGCTATTCGAAGTTCGTCGATTGGATCGAGCCGCCGCGCTAGGCTCCGCCGCCGCGGCCGCCCGGTATGATCGCCGGACCGCCGATCAACCGAGCGAGGTGCCCACCGCACGCATTGCGGCTCCCTCCCTTCGATCAACCCTTCCGCGCCGACAGAAAGCTGACGACCGTTCCCACGACGACAAGGATCCCCGCCTGGATCAGCACCCACCGATCAGGCCCGTAGACGACGGACCAAAGCGCGACCAATAAAGCAACCAGCACGCTGAGGATCAGGCACTTCACGCGCCACGAAAGACGCTTTCCCCGCTGAGACGTAAAAGATAGAGCACGATCGCAATCGCAATCAGACCCCCAAAGGTAAATAACAGCTCCATGAAGTTCCTCTCAATCCGAGGCACGTTTCGCCCTTCCCTTCTCAGTCCCGTCGATGGCCAATAGCCGCGCAGCCTCTTGTCGCAACATAGTGTTTTTGGTCCGCTCGCCCTCCCAAGTTCTTGCGAATGAAAAGTCTGGTATTCGGCGGCTGGCTTCCTCCAGTTCGGTTTCGCCCGGAACGCTGAGCGTCTCAGGGCGCTCGCTTGACGAAGCGATTGGTCCGCGCGACGGAATCCATCTCCTTACGCCGGAAATAGATCGCGCGCCCGCACCGGATCGGGCTGTGTCCCTGCACGATGATGATCTGCTCATCCTTGCGCATGCCTTGCGTGATTTCGTGCGGCATGATCAGCGGCCGGCGCTGGAAGTTGAGGCTTTCGGATTTCCGCGACGCGCTGTTTTTCGTATCCCAGCCGATATTGCGCGAACTGCCTTTCACCTCGACGGTCATCTCCCCGCATTGCGCCGAGACGTTGCGCGCCGTATCGAGCGCCTTGATCGCGGCATAGCTCGCGAACGCGCAACCGTCGATCCATGACACCGCACCGTCCTTGCCGAAATGCCGCTCAAGCTGGCCGACGGACTGGTACATCAGCATCATGCTGATCCCGTATTTTCGGCCGCGATCGCGCGCCTCTTCCAGCACCCGCATATAGCCGAGCAGGTCGACCTCATCGAGCATGAACAGGGCCCGCCGTTGAAACGCGCCGTCGGCCTCGATCATCGCATTGATCAGCGAGCCGATGATCACCCGGCCGATGCCCGGATAGGACCGCAGGATCGAAGCGGGAATGTTGAGGAACACGTCCTTCTTGCCTTCGGCAATTTCGGACGATTTGAACGTGTTGCCGCAGACGAGGGCGGCGTAGTTGTCGAGGGACAGCCACTGCGTATCCTTCGATGCCGTCGAGTAGACGCCCGAGAAGGTTTGCTCCGTCATGTTGACGAACACGCCCAGTGTTTCTCGGATAAAGGCGGAGGCCGAATGCTCCTGAACGTCGCGGAGCATCGCAAGCACCGAGGTCTCCGGTTCCGACACGATCTGGCGCAGGCTGCGCAGATTGCGCCGATCGGCAAATTCCGGCGACAGCATCACATGCGCCAGAAGCCCGGTCAGCAGATTGTGCGCCTGGTTCTGGAAGTAGGAGCCGGTGGAACTTTCGAAGCGCACGCTCTCCGACAGCAGCATATGGGCGATGCCGATGATGTCCTCCTCCTTTTTCGTCGAGGTCTCGATCCCGTCGAGGACGTTGAAGCCCATGATCGGGTTGGTCGGATCGAGCACCATGACCTCGCGCCGCAACGCCTTCCGCCGATGCTCGACCACCATCGGCGCGACCTCGGTGGACGGATCGAGGCAAATGATCGGGCCGGTATAACGCAGCGCCGTCGGCACGACATTGCTGGTCGTCTTGTAACCACCAGACCCGGCGAAAAAGAGCATGTGCGTGGAATCGAAGTCCTGCTTGTAGGTGAGCAGCGGCGCGTTTCCGCCGCGCCCCCATGTCGACGGATCGTTCGGATCGAACGGCAGCGCATGGACCAATTCCTTGTCGACACGGTAGCGTTCCCCGACGACGATCTCGCCATCGTCCGGGAAGAGCCGTGCGGCTGCGGCCATCGGCAGCCAATCCGCGTCTCCGAAGGTTCCGTGCTTGGCGCGCTTGACCGGTTCGGGCACGACACTGGAAATGCGCGCCGACACCGCCGCCGCCATGAACCCGACCGCCGCACTGGCCACCGCGACCATATCGAGGAACGACAGCGCCTGATCCCAGCGCAATGCGCCGCGCTCGACATAGGGCGAGAGCCGGGCAATCTCGCGCAGCCCGTAAAAGCCCGCCATCAGGAGAAAGCAGATGAAGCTTGCCATCGCGATCGGCCGACGCCGATGCAGCGGCAGCGCCCAGACCGTGAGCAGCCCGGCGAGCGGTCCGAACAAAAGCACCGGAACAGGCGACGCCCGCAGGAACCAGTACTGCGTCTTTCCTGACATGCCGATTGCCAGCTCCGGCCAGCGCCAGTTTGCGACATAGAACGTAAAACCGGAAACCACGATCGGCACGAGAACGAGCAACAGGCTCGGATGCGGTTTTGCTCGCACCATCACTCCGCAGCCTCAAGCATCGATCGACCGCCATTGAGGGCGCTAGCCTTGAAAGCCTCTTCCCCAACATCACGCAGCCGCCGATATTCCGGCGAACCGGACGCGACGCGCGCCAGTTCGATGAGCCCGCCCAGCAGAAACGCCCGGTCGGCTTTCGATAGCCCGGCCCGGACGACAATCCCGCCAAGCAGGAATTTCTCGCGGGCCTCCTTCTTGCGATCAGCCGTCATGAGAAACCTCCGTCGCCGCTCCAGTCCCGCCACCTGTCTGTCCACGCGGCGAAGGAGATGCGCCGCCAGCCCCCTTCTTCTCCGCTTTGCGAAATCGCGCTGCGATCTCTTCGAAGATGCGATCGACCTCCTCGTCGGCGATCTCCATCTCCGCCAGCCCCGCCTTCGTGGCGGCGCGTGCAAACCGCTCGGCGGATTTTACTATCAACGTTTTTCTACGTTCGCGTAGCTTCTCGATTTGCGCGTCGATATCCAGAATTGACGATTTGGCAGCCATTTACGCGGTGTCCTCTCTTGAAACGAATATTGCTGTGGCTCGCTTATACTGACTAGAAAACGATAGTAAAATGCGCTACCTTGTGCAAGTCCCCAAAACGTCGATGCCGGAATTCCGGCTTGGGCCGTCTTCCGGAAAAGCGGCATCGGACCTGCGGTCCGATCGATTTGAGGGCGCAATATACGTCGCTGGCGCGACGTGCCTGGAAGATCGGGAGACATCGGTGGCGATCATGTTCGTCAGAGCGCAGGTGATCAGCAGGGGTGCAGGGCGCAGCATCGTCTCGGCCGCCGCCTACCGTCACCGCGCTCGGATGATGGAAGAACAGGTCGGTACCTCCTTCAGCTATCGCGGCGGCGCGGCCGAACTGAAGCATGAAGAGCTGGCGCTGCCGGACCAGATTCCGGCCTGGCTGCGGATCGCTATCGAAGGGAAGAGCGTCGCGGGCGCGAGCGAGGCGCTGTGGAATGCTGTGGAAGCGTTCGAGACGCGGGCCGACGCACAGCTCGCTCGTGAATTGATCATCGCGCTGCCGGAGGAGCTGACGCGGGCGGAGAACATCGCCCTGGTCCAGGAATTCGTCCGGGACAATCTGACCTCCAAGGGCATGATTGCCGATTGGGTTTATCACGACAAGGACGGCAATCCGCATATCCACCTGATGACGGCGCTGCGGCCGCTGACGGAGGAGGGGTTCGGACGTAAGAAGCTTCCGGTCCTCGGCGAGGACGGCGAGCCGCTGCGCGTCGTCACGCCGGATCGGCCGAACGGCAAGATCGTCTACAAGCTCTGGGCCGGCGACAAGGAGACGATGAAGGCATGGAAGATCGGTTGGGCGGAAACGGCCAATCGGCATCTGGCGCTCGCCGGCCATGACATCCGTCTCGATGGGCGCTCCTATGCCGAGCAGGGCCTCGATGGCATTGCGCAAAAACACCTGGGTCCGGAGAAAGCGGCGCTCGCCCGCAAGGGCGTCGAGATGTATTTCGCGCCCGCCGATCTGGCGCGGCGGCAGGACATGGCCGACCGGCTGCTCGCCGAGCCCGAGCTTTTGCTGAAGCAGCTCGGCAACGAACGGTCCACCTTCGATGAGAAGGATATTGCCAAGGCGCTGCATCGCTATGTCGATGACCCCGCGGACTTCACGAACATCCGTGCCCGCCTGATGGCGTCCGACGATCTCGTTCTGTTGAAGCCGCAGCAGGTGGATCGGCAGACGGGCAAGGTGGCGGAGCCGGCGGTCTTCACCACGCGCGAGATCCTGCGTATCGAATATGACATGGCGCAGTCGGCGGAAGTCCTATCGAAGCGTACCGGTTTCGGTGTTGCCGATGCGAAGGTTGCCGCAGCCGTGCGTCAGCTCGAAACAGCCGATCCGGAAAAGCCGTTCAAACTAGACATGGAACAGGTTGCCGCCGTCCGTCATGTCACCGGCGACAGTGCGATCGCGGCGGTCGTCGGGCTTGCCGGGGCGGGCAAGTCGACGCTCCTTGCCGCCGCGCGGGCTGCCTGGGAGGGTGAACATCATCGCGTCTTCGGCGCCGCCCTTGCCGGCAAGGCGGCCGAAGGGCTGGAAGACAGTTCCGGCATCAAGTCGCGCACGCTCGCTTCGTGGGAATTGGCCTGGGAGAACGGGCGTGATCTCCTGGAACGGGGTAATGTCTTCGTCATCGACGAGGCCGGCATGGTTTCCTCGCAGCAGATGGCGCGCGTGTTGAAGGCGGTCGAGGATGCCGGCGCAAAGGCGGTTCTGGTCGGTGATGCCATGCAGCTTCAGCCGATCCAGGCCGGTGCGGCATTCCGGGCGATATCGGAACGGATCGGTTCCGCCGAACTTGCCGGCGTCCGCCGGCAGCGGGAAGCCTGGGCGCGTGATGCCTCGCGTGTCTTCGCCCGCGGCAAGGTCGAGGAGGGATTGGACGCCTATGCCCAGCGAGGACGGATCGTCGAGACCGAGCGCCGCGTCGAAGTCGTTGAGCGGATCGTCGCGGATTGGAGCGCGGCCCGCGAAGAGGCGATCGCGCGGTCACGAGCGGCTGGTCACGACGGCCGCTTGCGGGGCGACGAGTTGCTGGTGCTCGCCCACACCAATGACGATGTCAAGCGTCTCAATGAATCGCTGCGCGAAGTGATGAACGGCGCCGGCGCGCTAACAGGCGCACGTGAATTCCAGACAGAGCGCGGTGTTCGCGAGTTCGCCGCCGGCGATCGCATCATCTTTCTCGAAAACGCCCGCTTCCTCGAACCGAGGGCGCGACGCCTCGGCCCGCAATATGTGAAGAACGGCATGCTTGGAACGGTCGTTGCGACCGGCGACTTGCGTGGTGGTCCGCTGCTCTCGGTCCGTCTCGACAATGGCCGCGACGTCGCCATCAGCGAGGACAGCTATCGCAATGTCGATCACGGTTATGCCGCGACGATCCACAAATCTCAAGGCGCCACCGTCGACCGGACCTTCGTGCTCGCCACCGGCATGATGGACCAGCACCTGACCTATGTGGCGATGACCCGCCACCGCGATCAGGCAACGCTTTATGCAGCGCGTGAGGATTTCGAGGCGAAGCCGGAATGGGGTCGCAAGCCGCGCGCCGATCACGCCGCCGGCGTCACCGGTGAGCTGGTCGAGACGGGCGAGGCAAAGTTCCGGCCGGAAGACGAGGATGCCAAGGAAAGCCCCTATGCCGATGTCCGCACGGATGACGGAACCGTCCATCGTGTCTGGGGTGTGAGCCTGCCGAAGGCTCTGGCCACCGGCGGCGTTTTTGTCGGCGATACAGTCAAGCTTCGCAAGGATGGTACCGAAACGGTCAAGGTAGACGTCGTCGTCACCGATGAGGAGACAGGCGAAAAGCGTACAGAGAAGCGCGAGGTCGAGCGAAATGTCTGGACCGCAGAACTGGTGGAAGCGGCAGATGCCCGCCACGAGCGGATCGAGCGTGAGAGCCATCGTCCGGAATTGTTCAAGCAGATGGTCGAGCGTCTCGGCCGTTCGGGCGCGAAGACGACAACGCTCGATTTCGAGAGCGAGGCAGGCTACCAGACGCATGCCCGCGACTTTGCCCGCCGTCGTGGTATCGACTTGGCTGCCGAGGTCGCGGCCGGGATGGAGGAGGGGGCTTCCCGGAGGCTGGCCTGGCTTGCGGAGAAGCGCGGGCAGGTGGCGAAGCTGTGGGAGCGCGCGAGCGTGGCGCTCGGCTTCGCCATCGAGCGCGAGAAGAGTGTCTCGTATAATGAGGAGCGTTCCGAAACCGTCGCGGCGCAAATTCCCGCGGACGGCAAATACCTCATCCCGCCGACGACACGATTTGCCCGGAGCCTCGAGGAGGACGCCCGCCGGGCGCAACTGGCCTCGGATCGGTGGAAGGAGCGGGAAGCCATTCTCCGTCCGGTCCTGGCAAAAATCTATCGCGATCCTGACGGCGCGCTGGCCAGGCTGAATGTGCTGGCGTCGGATGCCGGCATGGAGCCACGCCGCCTTGCTGAAGATCTTGCGATGCGCCCGCAACGTCTCGGCCGCCTGCATGGATCGGACCATCTGGTCGATGGCCGCGCCGCGCGGGACGAACGTTCCGCCGCGACGGCTGCTCTGTCGGATTTGCTGCCGCTCGCCCGGTCGCATGCGACGGAATTCCGCAGACAGGCAGAGCGGTTCGGCATTCGTGAGGAACAGAGGCGTGGGCATATGTCACTGTCCGTTCCCGCGCTCTCGAAACCGGCAATGGCGCGTCTTGTCGAAATCGAAGCTGTGCGTGAGCGCGGCGGACCCGACGCCTACAAGACCGCCTTCGCCTATGCTGTCGAGGACCGCTTGCTGGTCCAGGAGGTGAAGGCGGTCCATGAGGCGCTGACAGCGCGCTTCGGCTGGTCCGCCTTCACGGAGAAGGCGGATGCCATTGCCGAGCGCAACATGGTCGAGCGGATGCCGGACGATGTTGCTCCCGATCGACGCGAGAAACTGGAGCGGCTGTTCAAGGTCGTGCGCCGCTTTGCCGAGGAACAGCACCTTGCCGAAAAGAAGGACCGCTCAAAGGTGGTTGCCGGTGCCAGCGTCGAGCCGGGAAAGGAGATGAGTGCCGTGTTGCCAATGCTCGCCGCCGTTACGGAGTTCAAGACATCGGTCGAAGACGAGGCGCGGGTGAGGGCGCGCGAGGTTGCCCATTACGGTCACAATCGCGCCGCTCTTGTCGAAACGGCCGGGCGCATCTGGCGTGATCCCGCCGGCGCCGTCGATAAGATCGAAGCCCTCATCGTGAAGGGCGTCGCCGGCGAGCGGATCGCGGCGGCCGTTGCCAACGATCCCGCAGCCTATGGCGCAGTGCGCGGTTCCGATCGCATCATGGACAGATTGGTAGCTGTCGGCCGCGAGCGGAAAGACGCGCTTCAGGCTATGCCCGAAGCGGAAAGCCGCGTCCGGTCGCTGGGCTCGTCCTATGCCACAGCCCTCGCCACAGTGACCCAGACAATTGCAGAAGAGCGCCAACGGATGAGCGTCGCCATTCCCGGACTGTCGCCGGCGGCGGACGAGGCGTTGCGCGAGCTTGCAGCGGCCATGAAAAAGAAGGATGCCAAGCTCAATGTCGCAGCCGGGTCCCTCGATGCCCGCATCTGGGAGGAATTTGCGGGCGTCAGCCGGACCCTCGATCTGCGGTTCGGCCGCGATGCGATCCTGCGCGGCGAGAAGGACGTGATCAACCGCGTGTCGCCTGGGCAGCGCCGTCCATTCGAGGCGATGCAGGAGCGCCTGAAAATATTGCAGCAGACCGTCCGCATGGGCAGCAGCCAGCAGATTGTAGCGGAACGCCAGCGCCGCGCGATCGACCGCGGCCGCGCCGTCATCCGGTGAGTAGTCGACGATATAGACAAGGAGAAGACCATGACCGAACAGGAAATCCCTTACGACGCGATCGTCCGCGCCGAGATCGCCATCGAAATCCTCAACCAGGCACGGGCCATCGTCACGGCGCGCGTCTATGAGCTCGAAGGATCGGATCCTGACGCAGCGGAAGCGCTCCGTTCCCGGCGCCGTGATCTGATTGCCCTGCAGCAAAGCATCAACGTCACTGACCGCGGTTCTGTCGAGGACGTTATCGCGCACTGGGGGCCACGCGTGAAGGACGATGCCCGATTCTGGGCGGAGTTCTGATCATGGCGGAGGATCAGGCATCCGGTCCGCTCTCGCCGGAGAGGAATGAGAGCATTTTCCGCAACGACATCCTTCCCGACTACCTGCCGGAGACGATAAGGCCGGCGGCGCGGCCACGGATGATCCTGCTCGGCGGCCAGCCGGGGGCTGGCAAGACGGCGGTTCTGATTGCGAGCCAGTCGGAGCTCGACCAATCGGGGCCGACGATCCGCATCGTCGGCGACGATCTGCGTTCCTATCATCCGCAGTTTCGCGCGTTCCAGCGCCAGGATCCGGAAACGGCGTCTCAGTTCACCCAGATGGATGCCGGACGCTGGACCGAAAAGCTGCTGGCAGCGGCCGCCGAGCGCCAGGTGAACATCGTCTTCGAAACCACGATGCGCACACCGGAGAATGTCGCTCGCGTCATCGGCATGGCCCGCGAGGCTGGCTACGAGGTCGAGGCTCGAGCGGTCGCCGTCAATCCACGGCTCAGCTGGCAGGGAAACCATTTCCGTTTTGAGGAAATGCTGCACGCCGGCGACGCGGCGCGCATTCCGCCGCAGCATGTCCACGATGCGGCCGTCGCAGGCCTGCGCGTCAGTCTCGAAAAGCTGGAAAACGAAAACCTGGTCGGCCGCGTCCAGCTGCGAACGCGGGGAGGGACGATCCTCTATGACAATGAACGAAGCGAGGCGGGATGGTCGCAGCCACCCCACGCGCGGCTTGCGCTCGAACGCGAGCAATCTCGGCCGATGACACGCGGCGAACTGCAGCGCTTCTCCGACGACTGGAACCACGTTCTCGCCCGCATGGAAGAGCGGCGCGCGCCGGAGGATCGGATCGCCACGATCAGGTCACAGGCTGCGGATGACGTCAATCATCTCCTCGCACAGCGCCGTGCTGCGGACAGCGAGGATGGGCAGCGGCGCGGCCGATCGATTTTCCAGAACCGCGCCGATGCACTCGGCATGTTCGTCGAGCTTTACGACAACGCGTTGCGCGATGCGGAACGCCGACCGATCGGCAATGTCGAGGCGCATGCGGTCGGGAGGCTGGCGCAGAGCTACATGGCGTTGCGGCTTGTCGAGGCGGCGAGGGATATGGGCCTGCTTCCCGACGACGGACGAATGGTCACGACGCGGGCTTCCGTGCAAGATAAGCAGGCATCGCGCGAATTTCCGGCTGCCCATCGGCTGCCGGTTGACCTCGCTGTCGAAAGGGCGGACGGTTCACGCCGTCGCTTGACCGAACATTTTGGAGTGGAGCTCAACCGGGTTGCGATCGACCGCGAGGTCTTCGGCCCGACAGACCGGATGTCGCGTCTCACCAATGTCGCGGATTCCTGGCTTGAAGCTGCCGGCATGCGCAGCTCCCTTGCCCGGGCTGCAGACGCTGTCGCCGAGGGCTTGGTCACTGCCAATGAAGCGATGACCCATATCCTCGAACCCGGGTATGCGGCAGCGGTCGCCGACGCGCGGCGAAAACTGGAGCGGAACATCACGCTCGCCGAGCGGACCTCTATCGCGACCACAGTGGTCGATGTGTCCGGAGAGCCTTTCCGAGCAGGACCGGGCGATCTCAGGCTAGGCACCAAAGATATCGCAAGTCGATCACGAGCGTTAGCGATGATGGAGGCAGTCTTTGTTGAAACGGCGCGTCATGCTCGCCTGGACGAGGAGCGACGGCGAACCCTGTCTGCGTTCGTGGCGGGCATAGCCGAGAATGAGCGTAACCTGGGGCTTGGCCGGGATGTCCAGCCCGTCCGACGCGGGGCGCTCGTTCCTGCTCGTCAACTGCCGGACCTGACGGAAGGCGAAATCGAGGAGCGCTTGCAGCATTCCAACCGCCTTGCGGGAAAACGCGCCGAGATTGAGAACCTGTCGCGGCTCGTATTCGGCAATAGCCAAGCGGTGTCATCGTCGGTGCTGAGCATCCGCGATGCAGGTAGCGGCGCGGCCGCCGGTGACGATGTCCGCGAGGGCCGACTTGGGGAACTGGCCGGGGAGGGGAAAGGCTGGCTGCGGGGACCAAGTCCCGCGCGGCAGGCCGCGGAAGCCCATGCGCCCCAGCTCGCGGCGGCATTGGCGGATTACGGACATGCGGTGGATTTCGAGCGCCACCAGATCGTGACCCAACATCGTGAAACGCAGGCGCGGCAGCGCGTGGAAATCCCGGCGCCGTCGCCGAAACTGATGGAAGTCTTGAAAAGCGACGGTCCCGACGAGGTTCGCCGCCTGAACACCGAACCATCCCTTCGTCGCGAGCTGGAGACGATGACGCTAGCGATCAACAGGCGTCTTTCGCCAGCAGATAGGGCCGATCTCAAGGAGGGCAGCCTCGCGCGCGTTGCCGCCTCGCTCGGAGTTTCACGGGATCAAGCTGCGTCCCTAAGACACGTCCAGGAGCGGACGCGTGCGTTGCAGGAGCGCAATCTTCGCCAGAACCGCGATCTCTCTCGTGGAAACCAGATCGGAATTCGCCGTTGACGACGAACTCGGCAGGCGCACAGCAGCCTGCCGCGCACCATTTCTGGCCGTCTCAAGGTGTCGTTCCGCCCGCTCTGAAGGGCACGTTGCCCGCTGGCTGCCACTCGATTGCTCCAGGGTGGACGGTGGTGACGGTCGCTAGTTGGCCCTGCAGCAGTATTCGAACGCCGCAGAAGACGACTAGGTTCTTGCCTTCCACCCGCATCTTAAGACCTTCCTCGGCGGGTCGGAGGAACGCGCGGGCGTCCTCGAAGGTGAGCAGCTTGTCGGCGTTGGTAGTGTTGATCGCCAGGCAATAGCCGCAGCATTTCCCGCAGAGCTTTTCGGCAACGCATCGGGAATGTGCAATCGGCACGAAGGCTTCGGCGGCATGTTTGTACATGGCAGCAACTCCAGGATTTCGATCGTTCCGGCCGAGCGGAGCTCGTGCTCGGCCGAAGGAGGGCGGTTCATGCGGATATCCGAGCGGGTTCGGGGACGGCCCGGGCCGGAAAGGCCGGCCGACGGTAAAGCCGGTCATTGACCTTGAGCTTCGCCCGCATTGCATCGAGCACGCGGCTCGAAACCTCGAATGCACCGCAGCAGACTGGGAAGCGGCCATACCCGTCGGACCGGCCGAGTTCGTCGAGTTCCGCTCCGGCTTGTCTGTAGACCCGCTTCATATGCGGCTCGTAGTTCGAGATCATCGTATGAATGCCACTGTCGAGCGCGACCTCGCAAAGTGCCAGGAGTAGGAGGCAGAACGCGCGATCGGGACGCATGTCCGATTTGATCGCGTCCTCGTCGATGCACATCCGCGTGCCCTCCCAGATTCCTGGTGCGACGAGGTCGCAGGCCTCGGGAAACGTGTCCCTGAACACGTCGTAGAGCAAGGTCGGTCCGGTCGTCGGCATCAGGCGAACGGAGCCGAAGAGCCGCTCCTTCTCCTCGTCGCACCACAACAGGTAGGCCGGGTGCAGATCGTCATAACGGTCGCTTTCGCGCGGGCCGGACACGGGAACATCCCAGCCCAACCTATCCGCGAAGACCTTCTTCCTGAGCCTGAACGACTGATCGAGGAGATCGCGATGTTTTTGGTACTCGTGCGCCTGAACAAGAATGTACAAGTGTGCCTCCATAGGTTGATGGAGGTCATCATGAGGATCAGAAGACGTGCGATAAATTCCCCAGATGGATACCCTCAGCTGGGGGTATTGCCAAACGGATGAATCAGGCGCAGCTGAATCGCTCGGGCGATCGTATAGGTGATCGTGCCGCCACCGAGCTTGTTGCGAGCGGACTTGAGGTAGGCCCGAGTGGTGTGCTCGGACAGTTTCAGCATGAGGGCGATATCGACGCTGTCCTTGCCGAGGGCCCTCCAATGCAGGCATTCGAGTTCGCGCGCTGAAAGCTGTGGAATGGGATCATGCTCGCCATAGAGCTCGAAGATCGCTTTGTGATGGATCAGAAATGCGAGCTCCAGCCACTCCTCCCGATACTGGGCGACGGTTGCGCTCCATTCATCGCCGGCCCGCCGCGAATTCAACGAGAGCAGCGCCCGTCGCGATTTATCGACGATCGGAATTGAATAGCCATTGGCGCCAACTCCGTGGTCTTGGGCATCGAGCAGAAACTCGTGGGCGGCCTGTGGAATTTCGACTTCGCGCCAGTCGAACGGCAACTGCCGAACGAGACCCTCGCGGAGAACAGGGTCAATCTTGACATAGTCGCGCAGGAGGTAACGGGAAACCCAAGTGGCATTGTAGGTCGTGCGCACATAAGGAGTGTCGATAATATCGACTATAGTAAGTGCGAGGTGATACGTCGCGAAATCGACGCCATATGCCAGCTGGAATATCTGAAGTGCATCCTGAACGCTCTCGGCGTCCTGGACCTCAAGTGCAATCCTCTCGAACCGAGGAGGTCGTTCTGCATTCATTTGGTTGCTCCAAGGGTGCGGGCGACAGTTCGGCCCGATGTTAGTGGCTATCCTCCATCTATATGAATGTTATGATATAACATATCGCATAATCGGGCTTATGGAACAGCGCAGCGGTGACCGAGAGCGCTGTAAGGTTCGAAACCCTGACGCCGAGCGAAGCCCGGCGGCAGAGATCGTCAGCCTTTCACCGCATCGTCGGCATCACGAAATCGGCGCCGGAGCGGACGCCGGTCGGCCAGCGCGTCGTGATGGTCTTGAGCTTGGTGTAGAACCGCACGCCTTCCGGGCCGTGCATGTGATGATCGCCAAACAGCGAATCCTTCCAGCCGCCGAAGGAATGGAACGCCATCGGAACCGGGATCGGCACGTTGATGCCGACCATGCCGACCTGGATCTGGTGCGCGAATTCGCGGGCGGCGTCACCGTCGCGGGTGAAGATCGCCGTGCCGTTGCCGAACTGGTGCTCGTTGATCATCCGGGCCGCCGTGTCGTAGTCCGGCACGCGCGCCACAGCGAGAACCGGACCGAAGATCTCTTCCTTATAGATCTTCATGTCACTGGTGACGTTGTCGAAGAGCGTACCGCCGAGGAAGTAGCCGTTCTCGTAGCCCTGCATGGCGAAGCCACGGCCATCGACCACGAGTGTCGCGCCTTCGGCAACGCCGGTATCGATGTAGCCACGAACCTTGTCGAGATGCTGCTTAGTGACCAACGGCCCCATCTCGGCATCGGGATCCGTGCCGGGACCGATCTTCAGGGAGCGGACCCGCGGCTCGAGCTTCGCCATCAGGGCTTCCGCCGTTTGCTCGCCGACCGGAACAGCAACGGAGATCGCCATGCAGCGTTCGCCGGCCGCGCCATAGGCGGCGCCCATCAGCGCGTCAACCGCTTGGTTCATGTCGGCATCGGGCATGATGATCATGTGGTTTTTGGCCCCGCCGAGCGCCTGGCAGCGCTTCTTGTTACGCGAGGCGGTCTCGTAGATGTACTGGGCGATCGGCGTCGAGCCGACGAAGCTTACGGCCGAGATGTCGGGATCGGTCAGGATTGCATCGACCGCTTCCTTGTCACCCTGGAGCACGGTGAAGACACCATCCGGAAGGCCGGCTTCCTTCAGCCATGCGGCAAGCAGAAGCGACGCGGAGGGGTCGCGTTCCGAGGGCTTCAGGATGAAGCAGTTGCCGCAGGCGAGCGCGACCGGGAACATCCACATCGGCACCATGACCGGAAAGTTGAACGGCGTGATGCCGGCGACGATACCGAGCGGCTGGCGCAGCGAATGGCTGTCTACGCGCGTGCCGACATTCTCCGTGACCTCACCCTTCAGGAGCTGCGGCGCGGAGGTTGCGAACTCGACGACTTCCATGCCGCGCTGGATTTCGCCCTTGGCGTCGGAGAGAACCTTGCCGTGCTCGGCCGTGATGACGGCGGCGAGATCGTCGATGCGCTCCTCGAGGATATGCAGGAACTTGTTCAGGATGCGAGCGCGGCGCAGCGGCGTGGTGGCGCCCCACTTCGGCGCGACGGCCTTTGCGGTGGCAACGGCGGCGCGGACTTCGTCGGTGGATGCAAGCGCGACTTCAGCCGCGACTTCGCCGGTTGCCGGATTATAGACGGGAGCCTTGCGCCTGCTGCCGGCGACGAGCTTGCCGCCGATGAAATGGGAAATTTCCTTTGTCATACGGTCCTCCTGTTGAAGCTTGTAGTGCCGACCGTCAGGCGGCCGATTACGCGTCCCGTTCCATGATCCACCTCACCGCAGGGTCCGGGATGAAGCGCCACTTGCGCAGCGGCCCGGCCATGACGTTGAGGTAGTACATCTCGAAACCGTAGGGAGCGCCGCAGGGATGATGCCCGCGGGGTACGAGAACGACATCGCCGTCCTTCACCGCCATGGTCTCGTCCAGTAGCCCGTCGTCAGTGTAGACCCGCTGGATACCGAAGCCGTCGGCGGGGTTCAGGCGGTGGTAGTAGGTCTCTTCGAGATAGGTGATGCGTGGAAAGTCGTCCTC
The DNA here is from genome assembly GCA_945956975.1 of uncultured Methylocystaceae bacterium. GTDB lineage: Bacteria > Pseudomonadota > Alphaproteobacteria > Rhizobiales > Beijerinckiaceae > JAJXWB01. The sequence goes on from CAMFKC010000002.1 coordinate 21,862, forward strand.
GTCGTGGCGATGGGAGGGGAAGCTCGACCAATGGCCGGCGGGCGTGAACACCTCGGTGACGAGGAGCGAGTCACAGTAATCCTCGTTTTCCATCGCGATATTGTTGATGTAACGGGTGTTCGTGCCTTTGCCCCGCTCCGTCAGCGAGATGCCTTCCGGCCCGATACGGCGGGCCTTGTGGCCGCCCTTTCCCGGAGCGGCGCAGACGGCGATGATGCAGTCGGTCGTCGCGGCCGCTTCCCAGCTCTCGCCGTTCGGCACATAGAGGCAGTGCGGCGGTGTCCTCTCGAAGACGTTCATGCGGTCGCCAAGCACGCCCCAGTCCGTGCCGGCAGCAGTGAAGGCCGCCTTTCCTTCGACCATGACGAGGATGACCTCGTTCGTTCCGGTCGCCTCTTCGACGCGCTCGCCTTCACGCAGCCTATAAAGCGAAAAGCCGACATAGCGCCAGCCGGCGGACTGAGCGGTGATCTCATGCACCTTGCCGTGGGCGCCAAATGGTTTGCAAAGAAGCTCTAGCATAGCGTACTCTCTGAACATTCGCTCCGCACGCAGGCCGCTTTCAGAACGCGGCATGCACCAATTCAACTGGAGCGCCGGGCATCACTCCCGTTTTCCTTTGCGGTCCCACGGGCCGCATCCCAAACTTCGCAAAGCTGGGCATAGCGCCGTGCCATATCCGAGACGGCAGCGGCATCGCTGATTTCGCCTTTAAGCCATGTCCGCGCCACGTCGCCAAAAATGGTGCGGCCGACGGCGAAGCCTTTGACAAGGTCATAGGAGGCGGCAACGGCAAAGGACTCTGCCAACTCCGTTTCTGGCGCATCGAGACCCAGCACAACGATGCCGCGGGTGCGGGAATCGTAGGCTTCAATCGCCGCAATTGTGTTCTGCCAGGCCGCCGCCGTCGTCATGGGCTCGAGCTTCCACCAGTCCGGATAGACCTCGATATCGTAGAACTGCCTGATCAGCTGGGCCGTTGTCGTATCTCCCACAGGGCCAACCTTCGAGGGAATGACCTCCAGGAGGAACTCAAGGCCGTTGCGTCGCGCGGCCTGGTAGAGGCGCTTGACCGTCTCTTCCTGCTTTGCACGCATCACCGCATCGTCGTTCGGATGGCAGAAGCACAGGACCTTGACGACGTTGTCGCGCGCCCACTCTTCCAGTCCGCCGCAGTCGAGGCCAAGCTCCGGTTCCAGCATCAGCGGGCGCGAGCCTGGCCATTCGCAGGGCCGCCCGACCCAGAGGCCGGTTCCGGCCGCCGCATGCAACGCCTTGCGGCCGATGCGGTTGTCGCACAGGATGCCGTAGCCCGGCCGGCCATCCTGGACCTGCAAGGCCGCATCCAGGCAGAGCCTCTTGAAGGCGCCGCCTTTCTCCAGCGTGTAGCCGTCCATCTGCTCGAGCTGCATGCGGTGATCGAAGGCGAAGACGCGCATGGTCGACCAGTCTCCCTTGCGGTTGGTCGACCAATGTAGCTGCTCCAGTTCCGCGTCGTTACGCAGATCAGGACGCAACACACCGCGTTCGAGAAAGAAACGTAGTTCCTCAAGGCTCGGATAGGACGGCGTGCAGCCGTGGCGGCTGACGGCGAAGGCGCCGCAGGCATTGGCGTATTCCAGCGTCTTCGGCCAGGGCTCGTCATCGAGCCAGCCCTTGAGCAGGCCCGAGAAGAAGCCGTCGCCCGCGCCGAGAACGTTGAACACCTCGATCGGGAAGCCGGGGCCGGATTGCCCCTCGTCGAGGCAATCCGGGATATCGCCCTCGAAGGCGACCGCCCCTTTCGCGCCGCGCTTGCAGACGAGCGTCGCATCCGAGACCTTGCGCACGGCCCTCAGCGCTGCGATCGTATCCGTCGAGCCGCCGGCGATATGGAACTCCTCCTCCGTGCCGACGACCAGGTCGAAGAGATGCAGTGTCGATTGCAGCCTGGCCGTCACCGCGTCGCTTTCGACGAAGCGGCTCTCGCCATCGCCATGGCCGGCGACGCCCCAAAGGTTCGGGCGATAATCGATGTCGAGCGCGGTCTTCGCTCCGTGCCTGCGCGCAAGGTTCAGCGCTTTCAGGACCGTCGCCGCCGTGCGGGAGTTCGAAAGATGCGTGCCCGTCGCCAGCACGGAACGCGCCTCGGCGATGAAGGCTTCGTCGATGTCGTCCTCGCAAAGCGCCATGTCGGCGCAGTTCTCGCGATAGAAGATGAGGGGAAACTGTTCTTCGTCGCGAATGCCGAGCAGCACGAGGGCGGTCAGGCGCTCCGGGTCGGTCTTCACGCCGCGGATATCGACACCTTCACGGACCAATTGTTCGCGGATGAATCGGCCCATATGCTCGTCGCCGACGCCGGTGATGACGGCGCTTTTCAAACCGAGGCGCGCCGTGCCGCAGGCGATGTTGGTCGGGCTGCCGCCGATATATTTGCGGAACGAGCCCATGTCTTCAAGACGCCCGCCGACCTGCGCGCCGTATAGGTCAACGCTGGAACGGCCAATCGTTATGAGATCGAGAGTTTTCTCCATGCGTCCCACTCCACACAAGCTCATCGGGTCCTACGCCTTCCGATGCCGCATGCCGGCAGGGCGCAGGTTGGACAGATATGCGGCGCTCGAGGTGCCGCATATCGAGGTCGGTATCGGCTCGATCAGGTCTTGCGTTTCTTCTGTCGGTACACGTCGGTGACGACGGCCGCCACGATGATCGCGCCCTTGATGATCTCTTGATAATAGGCGTCCACCCGAAGGAAGGTGAAACCGGACGTCATGACGCCGAGGATGACGGTGCCGATGACCGTGCCGGTGATGCGGCCGACGCCGCCGGCAAGCGAGGTGCCGCCGATGACGGCCGCCGCGATCGCATCGAGTTCGTACATCACGCCCATGCCAGCCTGCGCCGTTTGCGCACGAGCGGCGGTCACGAGACCGGCAAGCCCGGCGAGCGCTCCGGCGATTGCGTAGACCTTCACCAGATGCGCCTCGACATTGATGCCCGAGACACGGGCCGCCTGGACGTTCGCGCCGATGGCGTAAGTGAACTTGCCGTAGCGGGTGTATCGCAGCGCGATGTGAAAGATGACAGCGACGGCGAGGAAGATCACGACGGGCCAGATGCCAGAGCCGATGAAGGTGAACTGGTCGGTCAGACCCGAGACGGGTTGGCCTTTCGTGTACCACTTGGAGACGCCGCGCGCCGAGACCATCATGCCGAGCGTGGCGATAAAGGGCGGGATGCGCGTATAGGCGATCAACGCACCATTGATCAGGCCGGCAACAAGGCCGATGAGCAGGCCGATAGCGATGGGAACGATGGCTGGTAGGTCTGCCAGAGCAGGATACATGACCCGGCTCCAGGTGGAGGATTGGGCGAAACCAGCAGCGATCATCGCCGTCATGCCGACGACCGAGCCGGACGACAGGTCGATGCCTCCGGTGATGATGACTTGGGTCACGCCGATCGCGATGATGCCGATGACCGAGACCTGAAGGATCATGATCGTCAGGCGCTGCGGATTCATCAGGAAGCTCTGTCCCACGAAAAGCCAGCCTAGCACTTCGAAGACCAGCGCGATGCCGATGAGAACGAGGAAGATGTTGAGTTCCGGTGGCAGCTTGCGGCGGCCATGTGCGGTTCCATGCCCAGCGGCATCGTTCGCCGTCACATTCGTGTTCATTTGCCTTCTCCCCTTGAATTGTTGCGGCCTATCGTGCGGCCAGTTCCATCACCTTGACTTGGGTCGCCTCGGCGCGGTCGAGGATACCGGTGACGCGGCCCTCGTGCATGACCATGACGCGGTCGCTCATGCCGAGAACTTCCGGCAGTTCCGACGAGATCATGATGACGGCGACGCCGTCCTTGGCGAGTTCGGTGACGAAGCGGTGGATTTCCGCCTTTGCGCCGACGTCGATGCCGCGGGTCGGCTCGTCGAGGATGAGGATGCGCGGATTCGTGAGGAGCCAGCGGCCGATCAGCACCTTCTGCTGGTTGCCGCCCGAAAGGTTCTCGATCCGCTCGGAGAGGTTCGGCGTCTTGACGCGGAGCTTCCGGCTCATCTCCTCGCAGACCTTCGTCAGCGCACCCTCCTGGACGAAGCCGTTCTTAACGAACTTGTCCTGCAGCACGGCGATCTGCATGTTTTCCAGGATGTCGAGAATCAGCAGGCAACCGGTGTCCTTGCGGTCCTCCGTGAGGAATGCCATGCGATGGCGGATCGCCGTGTTGGGGCTGTCGATCGTCACGTCCTTGCCGTTGATCGCGATTGTGCCGGAGGTCGCCGGCGTCACGCCGAAGATCGTCTCGGCGACATTCGAGCGACCGGAGCCGACGAGGCCGGCAAGGCCGAGGATCTCACCGGCGCGCACATCGAAGGAAACGTCGTGGAAGACGCCTTTCAGCGTGAGGTTCTTGACCGAAAGTACGACCTCACCGATTGGAACGTCTTCCTTCGGGAACATCTGGGTGATCTCGCGGCCGACCATCATGCGGATGATGTCGTCGCGCGTCACGTCGGACGAGGCATGGGTGCCGATATACTTGCCGTCGCGGAAAACCGAGAACTCGTCGGCGATCTCGAACAGTTCGTTCATCTTGTGGGTGATGTAGACGATGCCGATGCCGTGGCTTCGCAAGTCCCGAATGATTTCGAAGAGGTGCTCTACCTCGCGGTCAGTGAGTGCAGAGGTCGGCTCGTCCATGATGAGCACGTCGCTCTCATAGGACACGGCCTTGGCAATCTCGACCATCTGGCGGTTTGCCACGGAAAGTTCACGAACCTGGATGTCCGGGTCGATATGGATCTTCAAGCGCTTGAAGAGTTCGGCCGTTTTGCGATGCATCTCGCCGTGATCCACGAAGCCGAAGCGGTTCTTCGGCTCGCGTCGGATCCAGATGTTTTCCGAAACCGTCATGAACGGCATCAGGTTGAGTTCCTGATGGATCATGGCGATGCCGTTCTCCAGCGCGTCGAGCGGCGATTTTAGCTGGATTTCGTGCCCACGCAGCCGGATTTCACCGTGATCGGGCGTGTAAATACCTGCGAGGATCTTCATCAGTGTGGACTTGCCCGCGCCGTTCTCGCCCATAAGGGCATGCACGGTGCCGCGCTTCAGCTTGAACTGAACATCGTCAAGCGCTACCACCCCCGGAAATTCCTTGCGGACCCCCTCTGCCTGCAAGAGATACTCCGAACTCGGTACGGCTCCGCTTGCACGGACTGCCGCCATTGTACCCGGACTTATCATCACTTTCTCCTCCCATCCTGCTGCTGAAACGAGAGCGCCGCGAACGGCGCTCCCGAGGATCGGATTAGTTCTTCTTCGCGTAGTCGGCGACGTTTTCCGGCGTGACCAGCTCGAAGGGGATGTAGGTCTTCTTCTCGATCTGCTCACCCTTGGCGAGCTTGAGCGCCGCGTCGACGGCGCCCTTGCCTTGGCTGGCGGCATTCTGGAAGACGGTGACATCGAGGTCGCCGGCCTGCATGGCGGTCAATGCGTCCTGCGTCGCATCGACGCCGGAGACGACAACCTTGTCCATCGGCTTGCCCGCCGCCTTCAGCGCCTGGATGGCGCCCAGCGCCATCTCGTCGTTGTTCGAGATCACCGCATCGAAGTCGAGGCCGGCCGAAAGCCAGTTCGAGACGAGGTCGAGAGCGGGCGTGCGCATCCAGTTGGCGGTTTGCTCGTCGAGCACCTTGATCTCCGCGCATTCGGGCCTTGCCAGTACTTCATGCGTGGCTTTCGTACGACCTCGCTGGCCGGTCGTGCCGAGCTGCCCCTGAAGAATGACGACATTGCCCTTGCCGCCGAGCAGCTTGCAGACCGTTTCAGTCTCCAAGGTGCCGGCCTGTTCCTCGTTCGAGCCGACGAAGGCCTGCTTTTCCGGCAGGTCGTCGACATTGCCGGGTGCGTTGTTGACGAAGATCAGCGGAACGCCGGCGGCAGCAGCCGTCTTCGAGATGGCGACCCCCGCATCCGCATCGACCAGCATGATGATGATGGCGTCGACGCCGGACGCGATGAAGTTCTCCACCTGGCTCTGCTGCTTGGCGATGTCGCCCTGGCCATCTTCCATCTGGATTTCAACGCCATCCAGCGTCTTGCTGTAATCTTCCATGCCATGACGCAGAACCGTCAGGAAGTTGTCGTCGAAGAGCGACATCGCAACGCCGATTTTTTCGGCATGAGCCGAGCCGGACATCAGCGCGAGAGCCGCGACGGCACCCATAAGATATTTCTTCATTGCATTTCCTCCTCTTGGATAGGTCGACCCCTTGTCGCCCTTGTTAAAGATCAAAGCTTCGCCAGTGCCGGGAGACGCTGTCTCCCGGATCAAACGGCCTTTCGGCCCGATCCATCTCTCGTGTTCCATGGCACTCCCAGGGAGTGCCGAATGTCAGCCGTGCGCTACCTCAGGCAAAGCGCGGTGGAAGCCATCCTCCATTGTGCTTTTCATGGCTGTCGACGACGGCGTCGACGAAGGCCACACCCTTGAGACCGTCATACGAAGCCGGGATGCCCTCCCCCATCGGTCCTGCCGCTCTTCCCTCCGCATTGGCGCGAATGATGGCAGCGAAGCCGGAATAGAGGTTGGTGAAAGCCTCGATGTAACCCTCGGGATGGCCCGGCGGGGTGCGCGTGCGGGCACGCGCGTCCTCCGAAAGATCGTCGCGGCCGCGCTTGATCGTCTCGGGCGCGCCGAAGAGTTTGGTGAAGACCAGTTCGTTCGGATGTTCCTGATGCCAGACCAGACTGCCCGTCTCGCCGAAGACGCGCAGGCGAAGACCGTTCGACTGGCCGATCGCCACCTGCGAGGACCAGAGCAGCCCGCGCGCGCCGCCCTCGTAGCGGATCATCACATGAGCGTTGTCGTCCAGCGCCCGGCCCTCGACGAAGGTCGCAAGGTCCGCGGCGATGGCCTCGGCCTTCAGGCCGGTGACGAAACCGGCGAGATGATAGGCATGGGTGCCGATATCGCCGATGGAGCCGCCGCGGCCGTTCTTCTTCGGATCGGTGCGCCAGGCCGCCTGCTGGTTGCCCTGAAGCTCGATGCCGGTCGCCATCCACTCCAGCGGATATTCGACCTGCACCACCCGCACCTTGCCGATATCGCCGCGCGCCACCATGGCGCGGGCCTCGTGCACCATCGGATAGCCGCTATAGGTATAGGTGACGCCGAGGAAGCGGCCGGTCGCCTCAGCCAGTTCATGCAGCGCGACGGCATCCTCCAGCGTCGTCGTCATCGGCTTTTCGCAGATCACGTCGATGCCGGCTTCGAGAAAGGCCTTGGCGATGGGATAGTGCGTGTGGTTCGGCGTGCAGATCGCGACGACATCGATCCGGTCTTCCCGATCGCGCTCGCCCTCGACCATCGCGGCATAGTCGCCGTAAGAGCGATCCTGTGCGATGAAATTCTCAGCCGCGAAGGCGTGCCCCCGCGCCGCATCGACGTCGAACGCACCCGCGACGAGGTCGTAGTGGTTGTCGAGACGCGCGGCAAAGCGGTGGATGCCGCCGATATAGGCCCCTTTGCCGCCACCCACCATGCCGAGGCGCAGCCTGCGATTGGACAAGTTCGTATTCGCCATGTCCTCTTTCCTCAAATACCCAGGATTTCGTGATTGACGGAACGGTCGGCGCCGGACTTGACGAAATCGTCGAAGGCGCGTTCCGAGACGCGGATGATGTGGTCGCTGATGAAGCGCGCGCCTTCGGCGGCGCCGTCCTCCGAGTTCTTCAGGCAGCACTCCCATTCGAGCACGGCCCAGCCGTCGAAATCGTAGCCGGTCAGCTTGGCGAAAATCGCGCCGAAATCGACCTGGCCGTCGCCCGGCGAGCGGAAGCGCCCGGCGCGGCTCACCCAGGGCTGGTAGCCGCCATAGGCACCGGTCTTGCCCGTCGGGCGGAACTCGGCATCCTTGACATGGAAGGTCTTGATGCGCTGGTGGTAGTGGTCGATATAGGTCAGGTAGTCGATCGACTGCAGCACGAGATGGCTCGGATCGTACATGATGTTGCAGCGGGAATGGTTGTCGACCCGCTCCAGGAACATCTCGAAGGTCAGACCGTCGTGCAGGTCCTCGGTCGGATGGATCTCGTAGCAGACGTCGACACCTTCCGCATCGAAGGCATCGAGGATCGGCCGCCAGCGGCGCGCCAGTTCGTCGAAACCGTCGGAGATCAGGCCGTCCGGCCATTGCGGATAGGGATAGAGGTAGGGCCAGAGCAGCGTGCCGCTGAAGGTGGTGTGCCGGTCGAGGCCGAAGCGGCGGGACGCCTTGGCCGCGGCCAGAAGCTGGCGGACCGCCCATTCCTGGCGTGCCTTCGCGTTGCGGTGAACGGCCTTCGGGGCGAAGGAATCGGCCGGCAGGTCGAACGACGGATGCAGCGCGACGAGCTGGCCCTGCAGATGGCTGGCGAGATCGGTGACGACGAGGCCGTGCTCCGCGAGCGTTCCCTTGAACTCGTCGACATAGTCCTGGCTTTCAGCCGCGCATTCGAGATCGATGACGCGGGTGTCCCAGGTCGGGATCTGCACGCCCTTGAAGCCTTTGTCGGCAGCCCAGCCGGCAAGGCCCTTCAACGTATTGAAAGGCGCTTCGTCGGCGGCGAACTGTGCGAGAAAAACACCGGGACCCTTGATCGTTTTCATGTCCGTTTCCAATCGAAATTATAGCGGCGCTTCGGGATGCGGCACGCCGTCATAGGCGCCCCAGATGCCCTGGTCAAAATTGACGATGGCGCCGGTCATCAGCCCGGATTCCGCCGAGGCCAGGAAGGCGATGGCGCGCGCCACTTCGTCGGGATCGATGAGACGGCCGTTCGGCTGGACGCTGGCGGCCTTTTCCAGCCAGTCGTCCGGCTGGCCGTCCAGCAGGCGCTGCGTCTTGTCCTCGCCTTCCGAGGCCATCCAGCCGATGTTGAGGCTGTTGACGCGGATGCGGTTGCGCAGCACCGCATAGGCTGTATTGCGCGTCAGCGTGTCGAGCGCGCCCTTGGAGGCGCAATAGGCGGCGAGGAACGGCTGGCCGCCCATCGAGGACATGGAGGAGATATTGACGATCGTGCCCGCCACATCGTCCCGCCGGAAGAGGCGGATCGCCTCCTGCATGAGGAAGAAGGGCGCGCGGGTGTTGACCGCGAACAGCATGTCGAAGAGTTCGGGCGTCGTTTCGAGGATGTTGCCGCGGTTGGTGGCGCCCGCGACATTGACGAGGATGTCGAGCCGGCCGAAGGCGCGGTCGGCGGCAGCGATGACGGCCCGGCAATCCTCGACCTTGCCGAGATCGGCCGCGACGAACACAGCCTTGGCCCCAAGCTTTTCCAGCGCGGCCACCTGTGCCGCGCCCTTTTCCGCGGAGCGGCCGCAGATGACGATGCCTGCCGCACCCCGCTCGGCGAAGAGCCGCGCGGTGGCCGCACCTAGCCCCTGGGTGCCGCCGGTGATCACCGCGATCGTTCCTGAAAACTGCGCTGTCATGGACCTGCTCCCCTCAGACGCCGACGCGCTGCTTCTTGCGGCCGGCCTGCTGGTCGGCGGCGGCGGCGTTGACTTCGGCCCGCGCGCTCACCTGCGGCACGCCGACATCCCACCAGGCATCGCCGGGCGTCCAGGTGAAGGCGTCGGAGACGATGGTCAGCACGGTGGTACGGTCGGTGGTCTGCGCCCATTCCACGGCGTCGCCGAGATCGGCGAGGCTTTCGACGCGGCGGGTGAGTGCGCCCATCGCCTCGGCGTGCTTGATGAAGTCGACGGGGAACGGCTCCTTGACGCGGCAATCCTTCAGGAGGTTGTTGAAGCCCGGCGTGCCCTTGGCATTCTGCAGACGGTTGATGACCGCGTAGCCGCCGTTGTCGCAGACGATGAGGATCATCTTGTGGCCGGAAAGCACGGTCGAATAGATGTCCGAGTTCATCATCATATAGGTGCCGTCGCCGATCATGACGATGGGCGTGCGGGTGGGATCGGCCATGGCCGCGCCCCAGCCGGCGGCGATCTCGTAGCCCATGCAGGAGAAGCCGAACTCGCAATCGAAGGTGTGCGGCGCCTTCACGCGCCAGTTCTTCATCACCTCGCCCGGCAGACCGCCGGCGGCGGTGATGAGGAGGTCGCGATCCCCGGCCTTGGCATTGACGATGCCGACGACCTGGGCATAGGTCGGCACCGGCGCGTTGGTCGGCTTCTGGTAGCCGTCGAGCGCCTCGTTCCACTTGGCGAATTCCAGTTCGCCCTTCTTCGTCCAGGCGCTATCTGCCTTGTAGTCGCCGATGGCGGCTTCCAGCTCACCCACCGTTTCCAGTGCATCGCCGACGACGGCGGTTGCGCGATGCTTGTTGGCATCCCAGCGCGCGGCGTTGATCGAGACGAAGCGGGCGTCGGGCGAGAAGGCCGTCCACGAGCCGGTGGTGAAGTCCATGAGGCGGGTGCCGACGGCCAGCACCACGTCGGCTTCCGCCGCAAGCGCATTGGCCGAGGTCGAGCCGACGATGCCGATCGGGCCGACATGGGCCGGGTGGTCGTGGGTGACGGTGCCCTTGCCGGCAATGGTCTCGCAGAGCGGGATACCGTGCTTTTCCGCGAAATCGGCAAGCGCCGTCTCCGCGCCGGAATAGCGCACGCCGCCGCCCGAGATGATCAGCGGCCGCTTCGCCGCCTTGAGAACGCGCACGGCCTCGGCAAGGCTGTCGCGGTCCGGCCGGGGGCGCGGGATCTTGTGCACGGTCGGGGTAAAGAAGCTTTCCGGATAGTCCCAGGCGATTTCCTGTACATCCTGCGGCAGGCCGATGAAGGCCGGGCCGCAATCGGCAGGATCCAGCATGACCGCGAGCGCCTGCGGCAGCGAGGCGATGATCTGCTCCGGATGGGTGATGCGATCCCAGTAGCGCGTCACGGCCTTGAAGGCATCGTTGACGGTCGTGGTCGGATTGCCGAAATGCTCAACCTGCTGCATGACCGGGTCGGGCCGGCGGTTGACGAAACTGTCGCCGGCGAGCAGCAGGATCGGCAGACGGTTGGTGTGCGCCACGCCGGCCGCCGTCACCATGTTCAGCGCGCCGGGACCGATGGAGCTCGTGGCCACCATGATCTGGCGGCGGCGCGTCGCCTTGGCGAAGCCGATGGCGGCGAGCGCCATGGACTGCTCGTTCTGGCCGCGCCAGGTCGGAAGCGTGTCCTTCACCGCCTCCAGCGCCTCGGAAAGGCATGTTACATTGCCGTGGCCGAAAATGGCGAAGACGCCGGGAAAGAGCAGCTCGCGCTTGCCGTCGATTTCGGTGAACTGGTTGCAGAGATAGCGCACAAGGGCTTGCGCCATGGTCAGGCGAATGGTGGACATGTGAAACCTCCCTAGACCGGCGCAACGGTGCCGATCAAACTGCGGAACATTTATTGCAAGATTTCCGATATTGCAAGACGGCTTGTGAAAATGAGTTATTCCAACGTGCAATCCAGCCACGCCCCCCCCGCCTTGCTGGACGCGGCGGCCGCCTCGACGAACCGAACGCCTAGGGCACCATCGTACACCGTCGGATATTCCAGCAGCCCTTCCGGAAGGACGCGCCCCGCCCGGCGGGCCTCGATGGCGATTGCGAGCTCCTCGTAGAGATTGCCCCATGCATCGCTGAGCGCTTCCGGGTGGCCGCGCGGCATATGGACGAAGCGCGCCGCATGAACGCCTATGCCGCTGCCCTCGCCACGCGTCAGAACCTGCGCAGGCTCGGCGAACGGACGGAAATGCAACAATTCCGGCTCTTCCTGGTTCCATTCGAGGCTGGCCTTTTCCCCGAACACCCGTAGGCGGAGACCGCAGTGCGTCCCGGCCGCCACTTGCGAGATCATGATGGTGCCGGGAATGTCGCCCTCGTAGCGCAGATGCATGAAGGCGGTATCTTCCAGCGGCTTGTCCGGGCCAAGCGTATGGAACTCCGCCCTGAGCCGCGTCACGGCGCGGCCGCAGACGAAGGCCCCGAGATCTGTCTCTTATACACATCTCCGAGCCCACGAGACGCTCATGAATCTCG
>CAMFKC010000003.1 GCA_945956975.1 uncultured Methylocystaceae bacterium
ACAACATCCAGGGCTTCCGCCTGGCCGGCGAGATCGCGTCGTCCGAATGGCCGGTGTATGTCACCGGCGATCAGGCCCGCCTGCCGATCAAGTTCCAGGTCGGCTATCTCTCGGCGGTTTCGGTCATGCCGGAGGCCTCCTATCTCACGCTGTCGGTGAACGATGTCGTGGTCGGTCGCGCCAACATCCGGGCGACGCATTCGGTCAAGACCTTTACCTTCGACATCCCGCCGAATGCGCTGCAGGCTGGCTTCAATTCCATCCGTCTGACAGCCGAGCAGCGCCATCGCGTCGATTGCTCGCTGCAGGCGACCTATGAGTTGTGGACGCAGATCGATCCGTCGCAGACCGGCCTGCTGCTGCCCCGCTCCATGCCGGTCGCGCGTCTTGCCGACCTGCCGGCGCTCTCGCCGGATGCGCAGGGCGCGCTGCCGATCCGCGCGGTCGTGCCCGGCCGGACCAATCTCGCCAACGTCGAACGCATCATGCGCGCGGCGCAGCTGATCTCGCTGCATGGCCGCTTCGAGCAGCCCGTGGTGGATATCGGCCCGCTGGCGGACGGCGAATACGGCGTCAATCTGGTCGTCGGCTCCGCAACCGATGTCGCCAATCTTGTCGACCTGCGCGCCGCTGGCCCGATCTCGGGCCCGCGCGTCCTCATCATTCCCGCCACGCCGCGTCTGCGCACGACGATCGTCGTGACCGGCGCCACCGATGCGCAGGTCAGCGAGGCGCTGGCCGAATTCGACGCGAGCCAGAAGCCGATCGGCGCGCCGGCCGGCCTGCGCGCGGCGGCTGCGTTCCCCGGCCTGCACATCGAGGGCGGCCAGCGCGTCAAGCTGCGCGATCTCGGCGTCGCGAGCGAGGAATTCTCGGGCCGCCTGTTCCGCGCCGCCTTCAACGTCATTCTGCCGCCGGACTTCTATCCCGCCGACTACGGCAAGGCGATCGTCGACCTGGCTGGCGGCTACGCGCCCGGCCTGACGACGGAAGCGCATATCGTCGTGAGCGTGAACGGCCGCAACGCGGTGAGCATGAAGCTGCCAAAAGCAGCGGGCGACGTCTTCACGAAGAATCCCATTCCGCTGCCGCTCGGCGCCATGCGGCCAGGTCTGAACCGCGTCGAGATCGAGGCGCTGGTGCCGATGGCGAGCGATTCCGCCTGCGATCCGCTGGCCGCCATTTCCGGCGCCAAGCGGTTCCTGCTGCTCGATTCCACGGAGATCGAGCTGCCGCGCATCGCGCGCATCGCGCGCATGCCCGACCTCGCCGTGACGACGACGGGCGCCTTCCCCTTCGCCGCCGACGGCATGCGTCCGAAGATCGTCGCGCCTTCGCCGGACCGCGAAACCATCGGCGCCGCCGCGACCATTGCGGCGCATATGGCGATCATGGCCGGCAGGCCGATCGACTTCCAGCTAATGGGCGCGCTCCCGCAGAAAGGCACCGGGTCGGTGCTCGTTGTCGGCGCCGCCAATGTCCTCGACCCATCTTTGTTGCGCGCAGCCGGCATCGATTCGCAGGCCGTGCAGAAGGCTTGGTCCGGCCGCTTCGACCCCGCATCCAAGCCGCCCAAGGACGAAGCGCTGTCGCGGTACGAATCGCTCGCGCGCAACCGGCTCGTGCTCGAGCGGAACTTCCCGGCCGCCTGCCGCATGCCGAAGCCGCCGGGCGGGTTCGAACGCGCGATCAATTCCGCTTTCCGTCGCGTCGACGATGTCTCGACTGCCACGATCCAGCAGTCGCAGTCGCGCGAGATCTTCGTCGGTCCGCAGCGCCGCGGCGGATACGATCGCACGCCGATCGGTTCGCTGCAGATCACCGGACAGGCGTCCGGCGCGCTGTTCGACGAATGGAATTCCAAGGTCCGCAGTACCAACGCGTTCAGCGCCTGGGCGCAACAGAGTTATGCCGCGACGCGCGAATGGGTCGTGCAGCGCGTCGATGGAATCGTTTCGTGGTTTGGCGCCAACATCGTGTCGAACCAGGCGGAGCCGGAGCTCACGGCGCGCGCTTCGCTCATCGTCGCGCAAAGCATGATTGGCGATACGATCGACGACGTCTGGACGGTGGTCACGGCGCCGACTTCGGCCGATCTCGCCGAATCCGTGCCCTGCCTCGTCGATCCGCGCGTCTGGCGCCAGATTTCCGGCCGCATGTCGATCCTCGACGCATCCGAGGGCTCGGTCGTGAGCGCGCCCGCCCGCGCGCAGCGCCTGATCGTGACGCAGCCGCTCACTATCGAGAACTCGCGCCTGATCGCAGCGGGCTGGCTTTCGCTCAACAGCCAGATCTACGTCGCGCTCGCGCTGATCGTGGCCATGCTGCTTGCGCTCACCACGAGCCTGTTCATCCGCAACGTCGGCCGGAGGCAGCCATGATGCGCCTTCCGTTGCTCGCCGCGCTTGTCGCCTTTTTGGCCGCGCCCGCCGCAGCGCAAACAATCGCGCCCGTGATTCCTCTCGGCGCGAATGTGCAGGCGCAGATGGGCGGCCTCGTCAAGGCGCCGGAAAAGGCTCCGTTGGCGCTCGACGCCCGTCCGCTGTCGTTGGGCGGCGCGCTGAAGACGCCCGAGCTGTGGCAGCAGTACAAGACCAGCTACATCACCGACAACGGCCGCGTGGTGGATACCGGCAACGGCCGCATCAGCCACAGCGAGGGGCAGGGCTACGCCATGCTGCTCGCGATCGCGGCCAACGATCGCGCGACCTTCGACAAGCTGTGGGGCTGGACCCGCGCGAACCTGATGGTGCGCGACGATCAATTGCTGGCCTGGCGTTGGGATCCGGCGCACCGGCCAGCCGTCGCCGATATCAACGACGCTTCGGACGGCGACATTCTCGTCGCCTGGGCGCTGACGGAAGCCGCCGAATATTGGGGCGACGTCGCGTTGAAGGTGTCCGCGCGCCGCGTGGCGGTCGAGATCGGCCGCAAGCTCGTCATATACAAGACCAAGAACGGCGCCATCCTGCTGCCGGCCGTCGCAGGCTTCGCGCCGGAAGATCGCGCGGACGGTCCGGTCGTCAACCTCTCCTACTGGGTCTTCCCGGCCTTCGCGCGCCTGCCGCTAGTCGCGCCGGAGATCGACTGGCGCGGCATCGTGCAGAGCGGCCTCGATGCGCTCAAGCTGGCGCGCTTCGGCTCGGATGGCCTGCCTGCCGAGTGGATTTCGTTAAAGGACGGCAAGGCGCGTCCGGCCGACGGCTTCCCTGCGCAATTCGGCTACAACGCCATCCGCATTCCGCTCTACCTCGCCTGGGCCGGCATCGGCGAACGCGAGCACTACGAGCCCTTCGTCACGTGGGCGACGCGCTATCGCGGCCTTGCGGTCGTCGATCTCGCCGGCGGCCGCTCTGGCAGCAACCTGACCGAGGGGGGCTACGCGTCCATCGGCGCGCTGACGCAATGCGTCGTCGAGGGCAAGACGCTCGGCCGCGATCTTTGGACCTCGCGCACGCCCGAAAATTATTACCCGGCGACGCTTCGCATCATGGCCGTCCTCGCAGCGCAAATGAGGTTCCCGTCATGCCTGCGCTGACACGCTCGCCCCTCGCGCTCGCCGGCGCGCTGCTGCTGACGGTTTCGTCAGTCGCGGCGGCGCAGCAGCGTGGCGGCGGCTTCATTGTGGACATGCCCGTCGCGGGGGCGCCCGCGGCCGCTCCTGCAGCCGTTCCGGCGCGCGAGACGCCGGCGCCCGTTCAGCCGAGCATCCCGAAGGCCGATGATCCTAGCGCGCGGACCCTGCGCGCGCAGCCGCTCGCCGTCGATGGCGAGGGGCCCGATGAATCCGCGCTTCGCTATTATGCGCAGCTCGGCCAGATGGATCGGGTCAACACGGAGATCGAGCGCCTCGTGCGGCTCTATCCCGGCTGGACGCCGCCGATAGATCTGTTCAACGGCGAGCCTCCGGGCGACCCGAGCGAGGACGCCTACTGGGAATTGTTCGCCGCCGACCGGATCGACGAATTGCGCGCCGCGATGGCCGCGCGCAAGAAGGAAGAGCCGAACTGGCAGCCCTCCAAGGATCTCGCCACCAAGATGCGGCGCAAGGAATTGCGCGTCCGCATCATGGACTTCTGGAAGAAGGGCAAGTGGCAGGACCTCGTCGACTACGTGAAGGCGGACAATTACAACGCCGATGACGCCGACGTCGAAATGCTCTGGACGATTGCGGAAGCCTTCGCGAAGACCAAGCAGACGAACGACGCCGTCTCCGTCTACCTGTCGATCCTGAAGTCCGGCGCCGACCAGCCCGCGCGCCTCGCCACCATCCAGAAGGCGATGGCGAACCTGCGCATGGGCGACGTCGAGAAGCTGATCGCCGCGGGCCGCTACGATGCGCAGGGCCGCAGCGAATTCGCGCCGATCATGGTCGACATCGTGCGGGCGCGCATCAGCGCCTACCTGCACGACGAGCGCTCGGAAAAGATTCCGGATCCGGAACTCGACGTGTTCAAGGCCTATGCGCGCGAGGAGAAGGACCCCAACCAGCCGGGCCTCGTCGCCTGGTACTATTACAAGACGAAGTCGTTCCGGGACTCGCTCGACTGGTTCAAGATCGCGCTGGAGCGCGGCGGCGACGCCATGATCGCACACGGTCTGGCGCATTCTCTCCGCGAGCTCGACATGCGCCGCGAGACGGAAGAGGTGGCCTACGCCTGGCGCGAGCCGCTGGTGAACAATCTCATCCTGTTCATCGACATCCTCGAGCGCGACCTGACGCTCGAATTCCCGCCGTTCATCGAGCCGGAACGCCTTGCCCGTTATGCCAAGGTGACGATGGACGTCGCCTCGGGCGAGGGCGCGCAGGCGCTTGCCTGGTATGCCTATAATTCCTGCCAGTACGATGTCGCGTATCAATGGTTTCAGCGCGCGGTCGCCTGGTTCCCGAAGGAGGCGACCGTCTACGGCTATGCGCTGACGCTGCAGAAGGTGAAGCAGACGAAGGAATTCTGGGACCTGATGAACCGGTACGACGGCCTGTTCGGCAAGGTGCTGGAGATCATCTTCCCCGACGGTCGGTATCATCCGCCGACGCCGTGCGACGAAATCGCCAATGCGCAGCTGCGGCCACGCCAGCAGACCGTGGGCGGCTACACCGTTCCGGGCTCGAACCCCGCCGCACCGCCGCAGGGCGTTCCGCTGCAGAACCTCACGGCCGCGCAGGCCGCGGGCTATGTCAACAATGGCCAATACGGCGCCGCGTGGGGCTACCAGCAGCCGCAGCAGCAGGTCGAATTGCCCAAGATCGACCGCAAGTTCTTCCCCGTCGCCGTCGATCCCGAAAACCCGCTGCGCTTCGCCGCCACCGCCGCGCCGAACCCGCAGAGCCCCGGCCAGTTCGCGCAAGCGGCGGCGCAGATCGCGCTGCAGGCAGAACCGTTCCGCGGGCCTTACCAGCTCGTCGCCGCGCGCGTTCCCGGCGTTGGCCGCATGCCCTACGAGCGTTACGGCTTCGCCTTGCTGCCGGGCTGGAACGGCGTCAACGGCCCGACCACGCCGACCTATGCCGCGCAGATCGCGCCGGCCGGCACGCTGTGGGCCACCGAACTGCCGGAAAAGGACCGTCCGAAGACGGCCATCGAGGCTGGCGGCGCCGGTCCGTCGGGCATCGGCGGCGCCTCGTCGGTCACGACTGCGCCGAATTCCGTGGGGGCGCCGACGACCGCGCCGAATTCGGTCGGCGTCAGTTCGCCTGCCCCAACGGCGGTCTCGCCCAATGCCGCGCTGGACAGCAATGTCCGCGTCGTTGGAGCCGCCATCGGCGTGCAGCCCGCCGCTCCGCAGCCGCAGCCGATCCCTGTTCTCGCGCCGCAGCCGCGGACGACGCCTGTCGTCTATACGCCCGCAGCCGCGCCAGGCTCCTCGGTCGACGCGCCGGCGCAACTGCAACGCAGCGGCTACGCGCCGCAGCTGCCCGAGGCTGCGGACGCCGGCACGCTCGCGCAGCGGGCGGCGCAATATTTCAACGAGAAGAATTATGCGGCGGCTCTCGACGCTCTCGAACGGCGCGCAGCCATGGCGCCGGAGACGACGGAGCTGCGCATGATGCGCGGATGGTCGCTCCTGCATCTCAACCGCAAGGATGAGGCGCGCAACGCGTTCGCGACGCTCGGCAAGGCTGCGCCGGGCCAATCCCTGCAAGGGGGCAAGTAAGATGCGTAAATCAGTCCTTCTCCTCCCCATCCTCGCCGCGCTCGCGGGCTGCGCCTCGGAAGCGCCGACCACCGGCTACGTTTCGCGCGTCGACACGGCCTCGCCGGAGACGATGCCGGTCGCCGGCGCCGACGCTTCGATGATGCTGGTGCAGATGCCGCAGCCCGGCGGCGTGGTGACCAAGGTGCGCGAGAAGACCTATCCGAACGGCGTGAGCCAGCAGGCGATCCTGGCCGGCGAAGTCGCAGGCCTCGGCGAGAACCACCTCGAGATCTACGTGCAAACGGCCGCCTCCAACGGCTCGTCCGGGCTGCTCAACATCGGGCCGCCCTCCGAGGCCGGCATGAAGCGCGAGATTCTCGCGCGCTATCCCAAGGTGCCGATGCGCATCGTCACGCAGCCGCGGCAGAATTCGCTCGGCGTGTTCGGCCTCGCCATCGGCCGCGCGAACAACGGCGCGCGCTGCATCTTCGCATGGCAGTGGGTGGACGACGTCCGTCGCGGCGGCGCCCAGAACTCCGGCTTCTCGATCCTCGGCAAGCGCTTCGGCGGATCCGCGCCGTCCGCTGGCGCAGCCGCCGCTTCGATCCGGGTTCATATGTGCCGCAAGGACGCGACGGTCGACGATCTCGCCGCAACCGTGGAGGGCCTGTCCCTGGCCGCCCCTGCGGTCGTCGAAAATGTTCTGAGCCCTTCCCGGCAGGTCGAAGCGACGGCGCCCGTACGCGACTCCGGTTCGTCACGCGGTTCGGCCGTCGTGGCCAGCGCTGCGCCCGGCAGCCTTGAGAGCGCGCTCGCGCCCAGCAAGCAGACGCAGGTGGCCAGCGACGAGACGCCTAAGCCGCGCAAAGCCACGCGCGTCGCCCGCCGCAAGGCGGCGCCTGTCGCGCCCGACGCAGACGAAGGCATTGTCGTCGCCCGGCGCCAGCCGCCTGCCGAGACGGTTGTGCAGGCGCAGCCCCAGCCCGTCTATCAGGGCGGGCCGCGCTATCTCGCCCCTGTCGCCGGAATGCCCGCCAGCGCGCCCCCCGTTTATGCAGCGCCGGCGCCCATGGCCTCGGCCGCGCCGATGTCCTCGGGCCTCGATCCGAGCCTGCCGGCGGCCGCCTACCGCGGTCCGAGCGCCCGTTCGGGCTACTGACCGGATCGACAGGGCCGAACGTTTTGCGACGCGCCGATCATCGAAGATTGGCGCGGCGCGATGACGCAGGGGCCGCATTTCATGTGAATTCGAACAATTCGACGCGTTGGCGCAAAGTCTTCTCAGCGCCCTTGCGTCATAGTTTCGTCATCGTCCGGGAGACACAGATGACGCCTGCCGATTTCGATACGTTGCTCGAGGCCGCAATTCCAAGCTTTGGCCGCACCACGCTTACCATCGCCGAGGCGCCGGGCGATGCGCGCGCGCTGACGCAATTGTTCGAACGCGCGCTGGTGCTGGGCAACCGGCGCGGCGCGCCCCTCGCCGAGATCCAGGCCCCGCTCGCGATGTTTCCCGAATTGGCGGGCGCCTTCTGGCATGTGCCGGTCGAGGATTCGAGCCGGGACGGCGTCGTAAGGCTCAGCTTCGAGCGGCCCGAACTCAATCACGCGGCCTGACACGGTTCATCGACCGCTTTGCGAAAGCGTCGGCCCGATTCACAATGGCCGGCGAATCACTCCGTTTTGCGTCTTGTGCGTCGGGTTGCCCGAAAGCGGCCGGACCCTATGGTGATTCCAGCGACGACTGGGAGGCCGCGCATTGGCAGGACGACGCAAACGCTTGAAAGGCGAGGCATCAGGCGGGCCGTCGGCGGCGCGCCAGCAGTTCGCCGCCTTGCCCTTCCGAGACGAGGACGGACTGCAGGTCATGCTCGTGACGTCGCGCGAAACGCGCCGCTGGGTTTTGCCCAAAGGCTGGCCGATCAAGGGCCTGAAGCCGCATTCCGTCGCCGCCCGCGAGGCCCTGGAGGAAGCAGGCCTGACCGGGCGAATGTCGAAGGAGCCGATCGGCTCCTATCGCTACAGGAAGCGGTTGCGCAACGGCGCGGCGCTGACGTGCGAAGTCGACGTGTTTCCGATGGCTGTCCTCAAGCAGCGGCGCGACTGGCCGGAGCGCGAACAGCGGACGACGAGCTGGTTTGCGCTGGAAGACGCAGCCGCCCTTGTCGACGAGACGGAATTGCGGGACCTGATCCTCGCCTTTGCGCCGCCACAGGAGGCCTGACGCGCCGCGCCGACCATCCGCGCATGACACCTGCGATGATGAATGGTCGGAGTGATAGGATTCGAACCTACGACCCCCTCGTCCCGAACGAGGTGCGCTACCAGACTGCGCTACACTCCGAATGCTCTGCCGCCGCAAGGCGCGAACCGCGCCCTTATAGTCATGGCGGCCGCATGCGGCAAGACCGGCAAGCCCCTTTTCGGAAAAGGTCGGCAGAAAGGCCTTCGCAGCCTCTCGAATGCCCTTGGCGACAGGCCAGCCAGCCCCCACGCGAGCGCCTCGGTGTGTCGGGGCGCGCCCTGTGCGGAGAGAGAAGCCCCCGGGTGCGCCATCTGCGGTTGCGCCGGCCCGCCAGACAGGGTTGCAGGGCATGGTCGGGCGCTCTATGGTCCGCGCCCGCCGGTTCGCCGGCCGCGGTGGGGCGTCGCCAAGCGGTAAGGCAGCGGATTTTGATTCCGCCATACGGAGGTTCGAATCCTCCCGCCCCAGCCACGCATTCGCTAGTTCCGCAGACTTTGTCGGACGCGCCGCTCAGGCCCGCATTCCGCGGGGCTTTGCGGGCGCGGAGACGGCAGACTGGTCTGAGGTGCCGCCGAGAGACGTCATTCCGACCTCGGTCTGCAATGCGCACTTTACCGTCTCCGGAATTTTGCGGCGGACGAGGCCGAGACGGGTTCGCGATTCGGGCAGACCGCTTCGAGTGTCGGTGAGTTGCACGGACGGCGTGAGCTCAGACGCGGAGGGCGCCTTCCTGCTCGGCCCATGCTACCGACAGGTCGCGGGCGATGCGACGGACAGCGAGCCCGGCCGGCGCGCGACCCTCGGCGATGGCTTCGACGATACGCGGCGAGAGGTAGGCGAGGGGCGCCAGAAAGCGGACGTGACGCTCGGCGAGGTTTTCGCGATGTCCAATGGCTGCGAAGTCGAGCAAGGGGTCGCGCAGGAGTTCGTCGATCCAGGATTTGGATCGGGCGATGGTCGTCAGCAGCGAGGTGCGTTCGGCGTCGTTCAGTGACCCGGCATGGTCAGGCGTGTGCCTTAGACCTTTTCGGAGAGGCGCCATCGGCGCAAACGGGACGATCAAAGTTGGGCGCGCATCGACTTCCGCCTCCGCGTCGTCTTCGGTCGGCGTGGTCGCCGTCAACGAGATTGCGATGCAGTCGCGGCGCAGATCAGCACGGCCCACATGCCGGTCGAGCAGATCGCGGTCAGCGTAGCCCGGCTCAAAAGCTCGATCGGCTCGCACCGCATTCAAGATGGCTTGCTCGACTTCTTCAGCCGACACACGCGCGACCGAGCCTGCGTCCGTCTTGCGTCCCTGCAGCAGCGCCTGAGAAGTGTAGTAGCGATACCGGGCGCCAGCCTTGTTGGCGTGGGTCGGCGACATCAGGTTACCCCGGTCGTCGAACAGCTTGCCAGTCAGCAGATGCGGAGATTGGCGTCGAGCCAGCTTGCGGACGACTGACTGGTCGCTGAGTCTGGCCTGAACGGCTTCGAAGAGATCGCGGTCCAGGATCGGCGCGTGCTCTCCGCGATGGACCTCGCCGCGATAAACGACCTCGCCAATGTAGAAGCGGTTCTTGAGCAGATGTGCGAGTGGGCCGACACGCCAGCACTCGGCTTGGACAGACTTCCCGTTCGCCAGCTGCCGCGGCTTCGGCTTTGGTCCTTCCGCATTGAGCTTTGCCGCGAGCGCGCCGATCGAGCCAAGCGCCAGATAGTCGGCAAAGATTTTCAGGACGAGGCCGGCTTCCTCGGGAACGACCTCCAGCTTCTTGTCCCTGCTGCGGTAGCCAAGTGGCACGGGACCGCCGACCCAGATGCCCTTGCGCTTGGAGGCCGCAATCTTGTCGCGAACGCGCTCGCCAATCACCTCGCGCTCGAACTGGGCAAATGACAGCAGAACGTTCAGAGTCAGCCGGCCCATGCTCGACGTGGTGTTGAAGCTCTGGGTGACTGAAACGAACGATACATCGTGCTCGTCGAACTCTTCGACCAGCTTGGCGAAGTCGGCGAGCGACCGAGTCAGCCGATCGACCTTGTAGACAACGATGATGTCGACTTGTCGGGCTCGAACCCGGTTCAGCAGATCCTGCAGGGCTGGGCGGTCCAGGGAAGCTCCGGACAGACCGCCGTCGTCAAAATGATCGCGGATCAGCGTCCAGCCTTCGTGCGCCTGGCTCTTGATGTAGGCCTCGCAGGCCTCCCGCTGGGCGTCGAGCGAGTTGAAGGCGAGGTCGAGGTTATGCTCGGTCGACTTGCGTGTGTAGATCGCGCAGCGCTGGCGCTTGGGGGCCATGTGCTTCATCGGTTGGCTCCTGACGCCCCTGCCAGGGACCGCAGGCTCGACCGCCGCCCGGGACGACGTCGAACATCGGCGGCTAATGCTTCCGATGCGCCAGCAGTTGGAGCATCATCATCAGCCTCGGCCTTCTTGGACCGAAGCCCGAAGAACCGAGGCCCGTTCCACGTCACGCCCGTAATCATCTTCGCGATCGTCGAGAGGCTGTCGTAGGTCTTGCCTTGCCAGCAGAAGCCACCGGGGACGACGAGCACCTCGTGGACGACGCCCTTGTGCTCGCGGACGATGACCGACCCGACCTTGACCTGCCGGGGTGGTTCAACGCCCGGCTTCGCAAGCGATCGAAGCAGGCGCGCTGCTGCGGGACTAAGCCCGCCCAGCACCTGCTCCTGAAGCCGGTAGGCGATTGCCCGCGCGAGCAGATCCTTCGAGAAGGCTGGCGGCGCGTCAGAGCCAAAGACACGCCGCCATTCTGCGCGCAGTCGATCGACGTTCATGGAGGCGATGCGCGCGAGGTCCTGCTCGAGATCCGCAGCCTGATGCAGCGGATCAGTCGTCCGTGATGACGACCCACCACCTGTTGTCCGCGCCGCCATGGTCAGGTGCCTGCCGACCCGACGATGCGATAGACCGACGGCGCATCGTCATCCCGCGACCGTTCAATCTCGAACCCGCGCTTGCGCAGTCCGGTGAGCGCGGCGCGGGTCGTATGCGGAAGCCAGCCCGTCGCATCGATAAGCGCTTCGATGGTCGCGCCGCCCTTCTTCGAAAGCATGCTGATCACGAGCGCCTGCTTCGACCCGTCGCGAGGCCGAGACGCAGTGGACGCGATTGTCGCCTGCGCAGCAGATGCCATCGCAGCGTCTCTCCGATTCTTATGCTTCTTGACGGGCGGTGTCGCTTCCTGGCTCACCTCGGTATCGTCTTCTACCCCGATCGCATCGCGCCCGGCGCGTGTGATCATCAGGCTGATGCCGCGACCATCCTCATCCTCGCGCCAGACGGGCATGCCGGGCTTCGCCTTCAGCTCGCGCATCAGCTTGCGAGCAACCAGGCTGGAGCCGACCTTGGAGGCGGCGGCCTTGTTCATCTTCGCTGGTACAACGGCCAGTCCATCATTGCGCGCGGCTGCCTTCGACAGCACAACCAGCTGGGTATCGGTAAGCTTTGCCATGATCTTGTCTCCGTGCTTCGACAGCTCCCGCTGTCACCAGCACGACCCCGCAGTGGCCTCGGGCCGGCGGGGCAGGCGCGCCTCATGGCCGGCGCGCGCAAACACTACCGCTCTCTTCTCAGCACTAGTCCAGTCTAAAATTCACGTCGATCCACGCTCGTATTCTTGGACGTCAATTGCCTATTCGCCAGGGTGGGCTGGCAGGAGGTGGCAAGATTTCAAGGCGTGCCAATCCCCGTTTTCTTTCTCGTCATGACAAGTGCTGACAGTTCGGCGAGAATATTTGAATGACGAATCGCACTGGCAATTCGGCTCCACCATCCGATCAAAACAGAATCCAAGATTGGCTGTTGAGCCCTCCTACAGCGCAAGCGATCGCGCCTCCGGTCGCGACGCGCGGACAACGGCTGCCCTTTCTCGAATTGAGCTGGGAAAATTTCGAACGGCTGTGCTGCCGGCTGACGCAGGCTAAGGGCAATATCGAAGCCGCCTGGCCTTACGGCGAGCGTGGACAGAACCAGTCGGGGATCGACATCCTTGCCAGAGTGAAGGACGGCGGGTACGAAGTCTGGCAGACCAAGCGCTACAGGCAGGTCAAGCCGGCAGAAATCACCGCGGCAGTTGATCTATTTCTCAAGCATGTTTGGGCGGAGCGGGCACGTCGTTTTGTACTGGTCTTTGCGTGTCCGCTGGAAAAGACGCGTGTCATTGACGCGATAGAGGCCGCGCGTAACCGCCTGAAAGACAAGAATATTGAATTCACGGTTTATGGTGTCGATACCCTAACGGAAGCCCTGATTGCTCACCCGGACATCATCGACGTGTTTTTCGAGCGCGCGTGGGTCCGGCACGTTTGTCCACCCGAGGCAGTTCGCGCCCTAGAAAATCGTGCGTGGACCGGCACGACTGATGTATCGGCCTCCCGTTCAATGCCCGAATTCGTACAAGGCCCGGGCGATGAGCGCAACGCGCTTGGCGCTGCGCTCATCGCGCAGGGACGAACGCTTGATTCCTTGGTGGAAAAGCAAGGGCAACTCGCGACCAAGAAAGACATTGCCGGACTTGTCCGAACGGTTGAACCAAGTGTCATCGGCCTGTCCACGCGTATTCCAACGCCGCTTGCTGACCGTCTGCTGCGCGAAGAGTTGGCGAAGACTCTGAGCCGCCGCGGGTTCGGGCTTGCGGATACCCCGCGCGAGCTGGCCGAATTGGCCGAGCGGGCCGCGCAAGGCGATCTCAGTCTTGGCTCCCCGGACTTGCGCGCTGACGTCTGCGAACGCGCCGCGCGAGCGAAGGCGTCCATGAATGAGGTCGACCGCGCGCAGTCGCTCCGCGACCGAATTGTAGCGCTCGCACCCACGCGCGACCTCTTTATTCTCGACGCCCTCCTGAAGGAAGGAGCTGGAGATGCCGACGCCGCCTTACGTTTGTTGCGCGAACATACAGACGTCGATGCGCGCTCTGCGTTCTTCGGTGTCTTGTTGCGCCAGCGCGGCGCACAGGCGGCGCTGAATTGGATGAAGGACGAACAAATCATTCCGGCTGATCTGAACGCCGCAATGGCCGTCAATGTCGCGACGAATTCGATGGCGGTTGGCGCATTCGACACCGCGCTCCATTTCATCATGGAGACGCCCCCAGCATATTTTGACGAATGCGCCGCCCTCTATCTCTTGCGTGCACAGCTCAGAATTGCGTCGATTCTTCCTCCCGACCAGAAGGGTGTGATTCGTCATGGGCTGCCGAATGATCCGCGCCAACTCGACCTCGCCGGAGGAATTGCTGCCGACGCGATCAAAGATGCCGCGCTCGCTGATCTTCGGACGCTATACGAGCGGCTCGGGGCTCTCGATCTGGAGCCGATGGCGAGCTTTCTCAGCGAATTGATTCTGTGGCTGCGATTAGAACTGGTGACGGAACGCGCATCGGCACAGCTTGAGCTGGCGCGCAAACTGGCGGACCCCAAAACAACCTTGCGTCACGTTCGTCTGGCGCTTGCCTACCGCGTCCCGTTTGACATTGCAGCTCTCACGCGCAGCCTAGATCGCAAGAAAGAACTCGGCGGATGGACGTCCGACGAGCGTTTTGCGGCGCTGCTGCTGGTTATGCAAGCTGGCGACGCGAAGACGATCGTGCAATTTTTTGAAACGCACCACGACGATCTTTTCACGCAGACCGATATGCCGCACGCCTATCTGGCGACAATCGAGGTCGAGGCATTGGCGCGCAGCGGTCGGTTTTCTGAGGCCAGGCGTGAACTCGATCGGCACGCGGGCATGCATCTCTCTGAGGAAGAAGTAACGTTCCTGGGCGGGCAGATCGCAGCTATCGAAGCCGGCGACGAAGGTGAGACCCTGCGGCAGCGCTATGCGGCGACCGGCGAGCTCGCGGACCTCCGAATGCTCGTCGCATTGTCGCGGTCGCGGCGCAACGACGCCCTTCTGGCGGAATTTGCACCCAAGCTGGCGCGCATTACGCGCCGCCATGAGGATTTTGATGTCGCGCTGAAAGCGAGTTATGTCGAGCAGTGCGACCAGCAGGCTGTCGGTCTTTGCGACGAAATGCCGGAGCTGATGGCGCTTGACCGAGAATATGCGGCAATCAAGGCGTGGGCGCTTTTTCGTCTCGGTCGCATTGTGGAGGCAAGCGGCATTGCCCGCGAGCTCGTTTCATCGCGGAGCCAGCAAAGCGACAATGAGTTGGCAATCAATTGTGCGATTGAGACGGGCGACTGGAATTATCTTCAGACGGTCGTGGCGAAAGCGCTGGACCGGTTGGCGACCTTGTCCGCAACGGACGCGATGCGCATGGCCCGGCTTGGCCTCGAATGTGGAAGCCCCTATGTGGACCGGTTCCGGGATGCTGCGCTCGCCAAGGCACCGGATGATCCCGAGATCAACATTGCAGCCTATTCGCTGGCGACCGATCGCGGTGAAGAGGCCCGTGGAATGCTGGCGCAACAATGGTTTGAAAGGGCGGTCGCGCACTCGTCGCCCGAAGGGCCAGTCAAACAAGTCGCACTTCACGATCTGGTCGACCATGCGTCCGGATGGCGCGAACGGGCCGAACACATAGACAAGATGCTCCGCACTGGCGAGGCTCCATTGTTCGTCGCGGCTCGGGCGTCCGGGCGACGGTTGCTCGACTTGACTTTGGGACAAGCGCGCCGAAACCATGGTCGGCGTGCGCGTTTGAATGTGCCTGTTTTCGCGTTTTCCGGAGGAAAATCAGGCGCGTCGCTTCCCCAGTCGGCCAATGTCGCAATCGATATCACGGCGTTGGCAACGCTGCATGACGTCGGTCTTCTCGATCAAGCGCTTTCCTTTTTTGACCGCGTCGTTTTGGCGCCAAGTACATTCCGACTTCTATTTACGGAGCGCCAATTCTTGCGAGTTCGGCAGCCTTCGCAAGTTGCCAAGGCACGGCGCATCCAGAACCTCATCGCGGCCGGCCAATTGAAAATCGCGCCCGCATCCGGCGATTGCAACCCCGGGGACAAATTGGAAGTTGGCGTGGAGTTGGCTGAACTCTTCGCCCAAGCGCGCGGCACGGGTGGCCTCGTTGTGCGCAGTGCGCCGATTTTGAAAGTGGGTTCCTATCTCGAGGATTCGGCGGATGTGGCGGCGCACGCCGCAGAGTTGACCGACACGCGCGCCGTTCTCGCCTGCCTGTCTGAAAACGGAATGATCGACAAGGCGCGACGTGAGGCAGCCGAACATTATCTTCGGCGCGTCGATCAGGGATGGGACGCCGCCCCAGCAGTCGAGAAATCGTCATTGATCTATCTTGATGATTTAACCGTCACCTATCTCGATTTCGTCGATATTCTTGAGCCGCTCACCAAGACCGTTGCAGGCGTTTTCGTGCATCGGGACGTCGAACGTGACGTGCGTGCGACGCTTCAGCAGGCGACTGATGCGGAAGGAATGCTGACGAGCATCGAGCAGATACGTGAAATTGTTGGCGCCTCGGTGACACGCGGACATGCTGTCTTCTGTCGTCGCCACCGTGACGACGAAGGGGGCGACCCGGATGAGCGGTCCGATATGGTATCGTCGCCGACGTTGGACCTTCTATCCGATCTGCATGGGATTGATGCAACCATTGCTGACGACCGATGTCTCAACAAAGAGAATAACTGGACCGATCAGCACGGCCATGTTGCCTTGTCCGCTACTTCTCTGGACATATTGAGTGCGCTACGTGCAGGAGGAAGAATCAGCCAGGATGAATTCTGGCAGGCGCGGGACCATTTGCGGCGGGCGGGATACTACGGTGTTCCGCTTCTGGCAGAGGAATTGTCATATCACCTAAAAGACGTGCACGTCCGGGATGGCGCGATTGTCGAAACGCCCGAACTTGCAGCCATTCGGGAAAGCATCGCTCAGCCGCTACTTACCGGGGCCTTCGTCCCACGAGAGGTCGTGTGGCTCGCGGGCATCCAATTTGAACTGTGCAAAGCGATCCGCGCAATATGGGCTTCGGATCTGGCCGAAGGCGCTGCACGCGCGAAGGCTGATTGGCTCTTGCGACTATTGCCCGATCCGCGGGCGTGGCGCGTGAATATGGATGAAGAGATTAGTTGTTTGCTTGGACAGCGCCAGTTGGCGACTCGAGCGGCTGTCTTGATGGTGTTTACGAGCGGGACGCGCACCCGCCAGCGGCAATACGCCCAGTGGCTCGACGAGAGCCTGACTGGGCCGCTCCGCGAAGACTATCCGGAGATATGGGACGCCACGCTGGAGGTCTTGAAGTCGTATCTTGACCAGTTATGGGGAGCCGAACCGCCATTGCCGCAGCGGCGCGGTGATTTGTTCGCTGGAGTTCTGGTCGATCCTCTGCCGCCTGCCGCGCGCATGAAGCTTCTTTTAGATTCTGCGTTTTGCGCGAAGCATCACATCTCCCCGCAATTCTGGTGTCCGTTGACGGCCGGCGTTTCGGCAGAGAGTCACAGTCTCCACAATGCGCTTCGCGCGGCCATTGCACGACGCAAGCGGGCGACGTTGAAGCTGAATGGCGGTCTGCAGACGCGCGTGAATGTCGGGCGAGGCAAGAATGGAATCGCGACCGTCGATTTCCGCGGGGAGCGCTTCCTGTTCCTGGATGCGGATCTGCTTAGTGTGGAGCGCCGAACGCGCGTGAACGCGTTGAGACGGGCACTGGGCATGTGTCCGATCGCGCCCGCGATGGAGACGCATTGGCGTAGCGTGATTCAGGAGCGCGCGCTGACCGATCGTGAATACGCCGATCTCAAGATTGTCCTCGGCGAGACGCCCGAAGCCTTCAAGAGCGAGCTCAAGAAGCCGCAAGATCTGAATGGTACAATTCTCGTGCCAAATGCGCCGGCGCTCTATGAATGCCTTGTGCCGCGGCTGGATACGTCCACGGACCTCCTGTCATTTATCGAACAGGAATTTCGGCAGGCTCGCACCTCAATTCTCGCCCGCAACGCGGTGATCGGCTTACGACGCATGGCCTACACTGCGCTTTGGCGGGCGCTTATCCCCTTCGAATTGCTCGCGGCGACTCCTTCGGAATCCTTGTCTGCGTTGCTTACTGCGGAAGACCCATTCAGCCTGCTGTTTGGGTTCGAGGTTTGCGCGGCGCGCGTTACATCCGATCCGAGTTTCGTGGATCTGGGTCAGGCATTCCTTGAGAAGCTGTTCGCCGATCGCGCGGCGTGCAATCGCCGATGCGAAATATTTGCCGCTGCCGCTTTAGTTGCTGTGACACGGATGCGTAGCGCGGCAAAAGCTTCGCAGGCACCGGTGTTCTGGCTGCGCCTGACCGCACTTGCGCATGCAGGGCTCATCACGGACGCGGCGAGCAAGGATATGGACGCCGAGGGGTTTCTCGA
This sequence comes from uncultured Methylocystaceae bacterium, assembly GCA_945956975.1. Classification (GTDB taxonomy): domain Bacteria; phylum Pseudomonadota; class Alphaproteobacteria; order Rhizobiales; family Beijerinckiaceae; genus JAJXWB01. The sequence goes on from CAMFKC010000003.1 coordinate 17,696, forward strand.
CTGGGCCTGCCGCAACTTTCTGCCCCAGTACACTTGGCAGGGAGTCGTCGACCGTTGCGCTGCGCCGCGCTGGCGTCCCGAATGGATCAGTCCTGAACATCTGGTCGCCGAACTGCTCGGTCGGGCTCAGGGCGCATTGCACACGCTCCCTGCGGCGGAGCGCCCTGCTAGCTGGGTTTCGGTGATCGATGACGTGGTCAAGCGCCTCCTGGATTCGGGGCGGCTGGTGGCTTCGATCTTCCCTGGACCATTTGACGACTTCTCGGATCAACAATCTGCTCTTGGAGAAATGTTCCACGACGTCGAACGCTCGCTTAACGACGCAGTGAATCTGAGCGATGTGTCCGGACTTGTTGCGCTTGCCTACGCTTCGCGGCCGTCGGAACAGGTTTCCGAAAGTGTCTTGCGGATTCTCAAGGCTGGGGGCCAGCGCACGGTAGTCGATCCAAAGGCGGAGATCGAAGAGCTTCGGGTCGCCACGCATGTTGCGCTTGTCGCACGGTCGGAAGCCATTGGAGAGGCAGTGGTCGCCCGCTGCTTCACGCTAGCGCGCGAAGCGGCATCCGAAGACATGGCAACCGCGATATTCTTGGTGATGGTCGAGGCATGCGCGGTCTACGAATGCGGGCAACGCTACACGGAAAGACTGGAGTCGGTGGCGGCTGGTATGTGCTTTGCGATCGATGATGCGAATTCGCTCGCGCGACTACTGCTGGTCTTTGAGGTCTTGGGCCAGCGTGACGCTTCTCTTCTTCCGGCTCTCGCCAAAGCAAGCGCGATTGCCGAGACCAAACTGGGACGCGCTTAGCAAGCAATGCCACCGGGTGAAAGCAATCGCACACCGATGTTTCGCAGTCCTGGAGGTATGCCCTCTCGCCACGTTGAGTCGTGTTTGTACGTTTTTCGCCTAGATGGCCCAGTCCCTTTCATCCGGACGACGCTGAAGTTACGCAATTTCATATGATTTCAAGTTCGGTGAAGTGAGGGCGGGGCATTGTACGGTATGAGTTATTATTGGATGTCACGCTGCATATTAGCCGCGACATTCTAGCGCGTTGGCGGAGGGGATTTGTCCGGTTTCTCCCGCGGCCCACGATCGGCTTGACCACCGCAGGTTCCATAACGCGCATTGTGCGATCGCCGCCTGATGCCCGCAGCCGATCTTAGCAAGGTCTGCTTTCGGACCAACACCTAGCGTCTGTCCTCGACCGAAAGCGGCCAAGCGCGCGATTATTATCAATATGCAAGGCTGATGGGGATCTGACCGAGGCTCTGCCTCGCTTGCTGCCTTAGCGACTTGGTCTCTGCCTTTGGAACGATGGTTCCCGCGAAGCGTTTGCCGGCGGTGTTCTTTCTAGGCCGAACCATGACGCGAGCCGCCTGTCACTCCTCCCTTGTCCTTGCTTCTGTTGCTCTCAGTTTGCTGACGGCTCCGTCTACAGCTCGCGCAGTGTCGGAACATTCCCACCATGGAGCGAGGTCCGTGGCTGGTGGGGGTCCCGCGGTTCAAGCCTACCAAGCCGCGCACGCCCGGATGATGCGAGCGATGAACAAGCCGTTCACCGGCGATCCGGACATCGACTTCCAGATTCACATGGCGCCCCATCACCAAGGGGCCATAGACACGGCTCAGGTCGCTCTACGGTATGCTCGCGATCCCTGGACCCGACAAATCGCCCAGTCGATCATGATCGCACAGCAGCAAGAGATCGCGCAGTTTCGCCTGTGGCTGGCGCGCCACGGCGCACGTCCGCCGCGGCCCGCGCGCCCATATTACGTGATCAACCCCGCAACCTATCCAGACCCGGAGGAAAATTCATCCGAAGGCGGGCGTCCTGAGGAACTAGTTCGTCACACCTGGGCGCCAGGCTCAGGCGTTCCGCTTGTGCCAGACCATGGGATGGGCCTGGCGCCGAAGCACACCGCAACGCAGGCGTACAAGGCTGCCCATGAAAAGATGATGCGTGCGATGTCTGTCCCGTTCACCGGCGATCCCGACGTTGACTTCAGGACCCATATGATCCCGCATCACCAGGGTGCGATCGACATGGCGAAAGTCGCGCTGCGACACGCGCGCGACCCTTGGGTGAGGCAGGCCGCGGAAGCGATCATCGTGGCTCAGGGACAAGAGATTTATCGCTTTCAGGCTTGGCTGGATCGGCATCGGAGGGACGCAGCATCCCGGCGCTAGCTTGCAGGATCGAGGATGCCCAAGGCGGCGGTAAGCGTGAGGACGGCGACGCCGAGAACCGTCTCCGCCACGACGCTGAGCCTCAGCGCCTTGCCGCTGGACGTTGGATAGAGGCGCAGGCGCGGCATCAGGACGAAACGATTAAGACCGGCGAGACCGAGCATTAGCACCACGAGCGCCATCTTGACGAGAAGTGTTCGCCCCCACGCGGAGGAGACAATGGAGGCGACACTGGGGAGGTGCGCGGCTGCATTTACGACGCCGCCGATGAGGAGGGCTGCAACGGCCAATAGCCCCAATCGGGAGAACCGTTCGAGAAGGGCCTGCGTGTCGAGGAGATCATCAAAATGCCCCAGAAGGAAAGTCAGCGCCAGCAGTCCCCCGAACCACGCACCTGCGCCAAGGACGTGCAGGGTATAACCGAGCTTCACGGCCCTAGCTGAAGCTCCCTCGACTGCCGCTGCATGACCGAGCCAAACGTGGCTGACCAGCAGGAGAGCTGACGCGGGTGCGAGAAGACCAAAGCTTTTACGCACGCCAGCGCGAGCGACGAGCAGGACGTTCAGGAGCGCCAGTGCCGCGCCGAGCGTCCAAGCCGGGCCGAAAGTAGTCTCCAACACAAAGACCCGCCATGCCGCGACGTCGAGGGCGCTGATCAGACCGTCGCCTGTCAAGCTCGCCAGCGTCACGACGGCCCAGGCGAGCGTCGAAACGAATGCGGCTCCAGCGAGCGCCTTCATGGTAGCGCCGATATACGCATCCTCTGCATAGATGCGCCGGATTTCACGGGGCGCATAGATCGGGAATAAGGACAGGCCAAACAGGCCGGCAGCGGCGAGCAGATAGACCCAGCGAACAGCCGCAAGCGCAACCCATTCGAGAGTCAATTCGTAACCTCGAAACGGAAGGATCCTTCCATAGGATGGGAGTCCGTGCCCGCGGCGCGCCATTTCACGAGATAGCTGCCGGGTTGCAGCGGCTTCAGCGAAATGCGCAGGACCGATCGGTCGGACGTGTCGAGGAGCGCCTTGCCGTCCTCGCAACGCACACCGCGAGCGTCAGTCACTTCAATCTTGTTGAACACGGGCTGGATTTTCTCCGAGAAATAGAGGGCGACCCCTGCCGGGGCCTTCTCTTTGGCGCCCGCTGGCGGTTCAGAACGAACCAGCGTCGGGTGCGCGTGGGCCTGGGGGATGAGCGCCAAGCCCAATCCCAACGTCGCTATCATCGCTCTGCAGCTCGCCATGTTTCCTCCAGTCTCTTTTCAAGGCGTTTCTGTGCCGACCAGCCGAGCCTTCACCTGATTGAAATGGATCGTAGGGTCGTAGGTTCGCTTCAGGCCGAGCGTCGCAGCGTTGAGCCGCCCGATGGCCGCCAGGATCGCGTACGAAGCGACAATGCGGTCCCGCTGCGCCTGGACATGAGCCACTCGCGCGTTCAAGAGGTTCTGTTGCGCCACGAGTATGTCGAATGTGGTGCGCTGCCCGACCAGAGCTTCGCTGCGCACCCCTGCCAAAGCTACTTCGGCAGCGGTGACGGCGGCTCTTGTGGCGCTGATCTGCGGTTTGGCCGCCTCGAACCTTCCCCACGCGGTCGTAAGATCGGCCCGCACCTGATTGCGCTGGAGATCCGCCATCAGCCGCGCCTGACCGGCCTGCTCCTTGGCCTGCCGGATCGAGGCATATTCCATTCCGCCCTGATACAGCGGAATGTTGATCTGCCCGAAAACGCCGGCGGAAAAAGACTTCGCCCCCGTCATGCCGCCGGCGTCGAGGTCGCGAGCGACTGAGCCTGTGATCGAAGCGGTCGGGTAGAGCGTGGCTTTGGCGACATTTATGCCTGCCGATGCTGCGTCTGCCGCGTGCAGCGCGGCGACGATAGCGGGGTGTTCACGCTCGCCGATTTCGATCGCCAGCCCGAGCGCCTTGGGCAGCATGGCTTCGCCGCTTCGGGCCGGCTGCAGGGCGTTCGGTTCCATTCCGACGACCTGCCGGAACATCGCTTTGCTCGCCTGGAGGGCGCTCCGGGATGCAAAGTAATTCGTGCGCCCCTGCTGCAGCGCTGCTTCCACCTGGGCAATATCTGTCTCTGTCGCCTGCCCGACCGAGCCGAGCGACCGTGTCTGGGCGACCTGGCGCTTCAGAACCTCGATATTTTTGCCGCGCAACTCGAGCACCGCCGCGTCGCGAAGCACGTCCAAGTATGCTGTCGTGGCGCCGAGTAGCGTTTCCTGCTCGATTGTGCGCAGGTCCTCGCGCCCCTGAAAGACCTGCGACTCGGCTTGCCTAATGCTGTTCAGGGTGGCAAAGCCGTCAAAGACCGTTTGGGAGAAACCGGCGCCATACCCTCGCGGGACAGAACGAAACTTGGCCCCTTCCGGCGGAGGCGGCGGGTCCATCCCCGAAGCAAAGGCATCGGCGATCTGCGAGGCCCTTGGAACGGCGTCTCGCTGGTAGAAGTAGCTCCGCCCCGCGTAGGCCCCGGCAACAATCTTCGGAAGGAATCCTGCGCGCGCTTTGGGTATGTTCTCGTCGAGCGCGCGAAGTCCGGCGCGCTGCTGGTTCAACGCGGGATTGTTGGCGTAGGCGCGGGCGAGCGCTCCCTGCAGCGTCTCAGCGCGAGCAGCGCCCAGAGCGAGCGCGTAGGCCATGGCGGCGATGCAAAGACGCATGCGCCCCTGCATCGCGCTCATCCCCTGCGCTCGCCCGGTCCGGATCATCGATGCAGGCGTTTCACTGCGCCGGCTTTATCGAATCGATCTCGTACATTCCGCCACCGGCTTGCTTCAGCGTGAAGCCGACCTTCGCGCCAGGCTTCAACGCCTTCAGGTCGATGTCGGCGGCGACTGGGAAGTCCATGGTCATGCCGGGCCACTTCAGCGCTGCGACCGGGCCGTGGGTCATGTTGACCTTGTGCCCGGCGGCATCAACCGAATTGATCGTGCCAGAGCCGGACGGCTTGTCTTGCTGTGCAACAACGATGCGTGATGTTTCCGCGGTCGCGTGTTGGACCGCGACGGTGGGGCCGAAAAGAGCCAAGGCGCCGGCCGCGGCTGCTACCCATCTGGAAAACTGCATCTGTTTCTCCTCTTCCTAGCACGGACAACCCGTGCGCATTCATGAACCCCGCGTCCCCGCCGCGAGCGCGGGCTCGTTATCGGGCGGAGCGAGACGCGCCCACGACGGACGCGTGAATAGAAATGACGCCGGCGTCTGACGCACCAGCGCCTCCAAGGCCAGCGCAGCGAGGATCGCAACCGACGTGACGAGCGCCGCCATCCAGCCGGGATCAGAAAGCATGCCGGTGTGAAGCAAGGCGATCCGTGTGGCGGCCATCGGCAGGGCAAACGCGAGGTAGATTGGCAGCGACTGGCGGCCGCAGTAAGCAAGCGCCGGCGCAAGCCGTACTTTGGCCATCAGAGAGGCGACCGCGACGACCGCCACCCCCCCGAGCAAGCCAAATACAAGGGTCAATCCGGGTCTCTCCGCGATGCCACGAGCGACGGCGTACCATTCGAGGACGCCCCAGACTGCGAGGCCCGCAAGAGCCAGCATTGGCCGTCGATCAACGGAAGCCGCGAACGCGAGGATCGCTGCACGGGCATGATGGCCTATGAGAAAGTAGACGAGGAAGAGGCAGAAGGTGTCGACCAGCATCCATCCTGTCAGGTGCGAGCCCATCGCATATTGCCCGCCATCGGGATATCGCGCCGCGAGAACGTGCAATGCGGTTGCCAGCGAGATGGAGACAGCAGGTGGCGCGCCGCGCAAAAGACGTGCTGCCAGAAAAAGGAACGGCAGCAGCTGTACAAACCAGAGCGAACTGTACGGATCGACCAGCGCCCACAGGAACGCGAGCACGAAGGCGCGAGGATCAGTGAGATCGAGTTCGGCTGCCTTGGCCAAGAGTATGATCAGCGTCCACAGGACGAAGAAATATGCGAAATGAAGCACCTTCCGATCCAGGTAGCGCCGCAATGGCCAGTTGAGCGCGCCTCCGACGAACAGCCCCGCGACCATGAAGAAATCAGGCATCCGGAACGGCTTGGCGAAGGCGACGACGGGATGCAGCCACCCTGTCTTTTCAAGCGCCAGTCCAACCCCCAGTGCCGAGTGCATGGATACGACGAGGATGATGCTCAGGCCTTTCGCGTAATCGACCCACGCGACGCGTTCCGCCCTTGCGGCTGCAGCAACACTCGGCTTACCGGAGTGGGAAGAGGCCGCGTGAAAATCGATAGAATTCACGGGCGCGCTCCTGCTGTGCCACCCTGCGCCGTCACCGGTTCCGGCTGCGCGTCGCGCGGCAGCGAATACCCCTTGATCAGCGCGTAGATCGCCGGGATGACGATCAGGGTCAGCAGCGTGGACGACACCATGCCGCCGATCATCGGCACCGCGATCCTTTGCATGACTTCCGACCCCGCACCGGTGCTCCACAGGATCGGCACGAGGCCTGCCATGATTGCTGCGACCGTCATCATCTTCGGCCGTACGCGCTCGACGGCGCCGAACATGATGGCGCGACCAAGATCCCCGCGGGTGAAGAGGCGGCCCGCCGCCGCGCATTCCGCCTCGATCTCGCGCATGGCGTGGTCGAGATAGATCAGCATGACGACGCCGGTCTCGGCGGCAACGCCCGCCAACGCAATGAAGCCGACCGCGACAGCGACCGACATGTTGAAGCCGAGCCATGCCATCAGCCAGACGCCGCCGATCAGGGCGAAGGGCAGCGACAGCATGACGATCAGCGTTTCCGTGAGACGGCGGAAATTCAGATAGAGCAGCAGGAAAATGATGAGAAGCGTGACTGGCACCACGATTCGCATCCGCGCTTCCGCGCGTTCGAGATATTCGAACTGGCCGCTCCAGGCCACATAGGCGCCGGCCGGGAATTTGATCTCGTTCGCTACCGCCTTTCGCGCCTCATCGACGTAGCCGCCGATGTCGCGGTCGCGGATATCGACAAAGACGTAGACCGCCAGTTGTCCGTTCTCGGTACGGATGGATGTCGGCCCCCGCACCAGTTCCACCTTTGCCACTTCACCGAGAGGAACAAAGCCGCCGCCCGCCAGCGGCACCAGCACGTTTTCTGAAATCGACCTCGGGTCGGACCGGAAATCGCGGGGGTAGCGGATATTGACCCCGTAGCGCTCGCGACCCTCCACGGTCGTCGTGACGCTCTCTCCGCCGAGCGCGGAGGAAATCACGTCTTGCACGTCGCCGATCATCAGGCCGTAGCGCGCGAGCGTCGCGCGATCGGGAACAATATCGAGATAATAGCCGCCCATCACGCGCTCGGCGTAGGCGCTCGACGTGCCCGGAACCTTTTTGAGAACCGTCTCGACCTGACGCGCCAGGCCCTCGATCTGCGCGAGGTCGCGCCCGAATATCTTCACGCCTATCGGCGTCCGTATACCCGTCGCCAGCATGTCGAGACGCGCCTTGATCGGCATCGTCCATGCGTTGGCGACGCCAGGAAATTGCAACGCCTTGTCCATCTCGGCGATCAAGCTGTCCGTCGTGACGCCAGTTCGCCATTGATCCTTCGGCTTGAGCTGAATGACCGTCTCGAACATCTCCGTTGGCGCAGGATCGGTCGCAGTGGATGCGCGCCCCGCCTTGCCGTAGACGGTGAGCACCTCGGGGAAAGACT
>CAMFKC010000004.1 GCA_945956975.1 uncultured Methylocystaceae bacterium
CAGCCCTCGCCGCAGGCGATACCCAAGCGCTGGCAAAAAGAATCGCGAGCGTCGCCGCTCGGCGTAGACCTGCCCTCATTCCACCCTCCGTGCGCAGTCTTGCCGCTGCGTGGCGCTCCTCAGGGAGCGCATATGTCGGTCAAAATCGTCGCACGAAGAGATTTGGCCCGTCAATCGCAGCAGGGAGGTCGCAATCTGTCCTGCTCAGGCTCGATTGCGGATCAAAGGCCGTATTTGCGGCGCGCCTCTTCCACCTCGGTCTCGTCCCAATAGCCGATCAGGACGCCGCTCTTGAGTTGCTGCGCAGAATTATAGCCTTCGATTTTCGCGTCCGGCGTCGTGATGCGGCTGTGGTCCGTCAGCGACCACTCGAGCAAAGCCTCGCGCATGCGCGCGCGCACAGCCTCGAAGGCGGGGTCGTCGCCGAGATCTGTAAATTCCTGCGGATCGGTCTCGAGATCGAACAGCATCGGGCGGAAGCCCGGAGCATGGATGTATTTCCACCGACCGTCGAAGCACATGAACAGATGGCATTTGTCGACCGGCAGTCCGAGCGCGCCGCGCACGTCCTGCATCGAGTAGTCGTATTCCGAGAATACATGTGTGCGCCAGTGCGCCGGCGTCTCGCCACGCAGCCACGGCGCGATCGAGCGGCCTTCCAGAATGTGGCGCGGCGGCGTCCCGCCGAAATATTCGATGAAAGTCGGCGCGAGGTCGATAGCTTCGACCAGCGCGTCGCAAACAGTCCCGCGCGTCGCATCGGCGGACGGCGAGGGATCGACAACGATCATCGGCGCCTTGACCGAGACTTCATGAAACAGATCTTTTTCGCCGAGCCAATGGTCGCCGAGATAATCGCCGTGGTCCGCCGTGAAGACGATCAGCGTGCTCTCTTCCAGCCCCTTGTCCCTCAAATGCTGGAAGAGAACGCCCAACTGGTCGTCGATCTGCTTGATCAGGCCCATGTAGGTTGGGATCACGCGTTCGCGAACCTCGTCGCGCGAGAAATTGCGGGACACGCGCAGGTTCATGAAGGCGCGATAGACCGGGTGAGCCTCGTTGCCGCGCTCGCTCTCGCTGCGCACGGCGGGCAGGATCTGCGTGGCGTCGAACATGTCGTGATAGGGCGCGGGCGCGATGTAGGGCCAGTGCGGCTTGATGTAGGAGAGATGCAGGCACCAGCTTTCGCCCTTGCCTTCCGCCTCATCGATGAACCGCATAGCTTCGCGCGTGGTCCAGGGCGTCTCGGTGTCCTCGTCCGGCGCGCGCGTCGGCTTGTCCGCGTGTGCAAGCAGCCAGCCGTTCTGCTGACGGCCATCCTTCGAAAGGCTTGAGTTGGCGAATGTCTCCCATGGATTGTCGCCTTCGTAGCCTTTGGCCTTGAGGTAATCGTTGAAGGGCGCGCTGCGGGCCTTCCGGCCGGCAGGATGCAGGCCGTCGTCGCGGTCGTAGGGCTCGAAGCCGCATTCGGATGCGAGAACGCCAATGGTCGAGCCGGGATCGATCCCCAGCCGCTGCATGCCTTCATCGTCCGATGTCATATGCGTCTTGCCGACCAGCGCCGTGCGCACGCCGAGTTTGCGCAAATGGTCGCCGAGCGTGGGTTCGCCGATGCGCAGCGGAAAGCCGTTCCAGTTTGCCCCGTGGGAGCGCATGTAGCGGCCGGTGTAATAGCTCATGCGGGATGGGCCGCAGACGGGCGACTGCACATAGGCGCGCGTGAAGCGAACGCCGCGCGCCGCGAGAGCATCGATGTTCGGCGTCTTCAGGAAGGGATGGCCTGCGCAGCTGAGGTAATCGAACCTCAGTTGGTCGCACATGATGAAGAGCACGTTTTTCTTCGACATCAGGCCCCCGGTCGGGCGCTGCGCGGCGCCTCTTGACTCGCTTCGACATTATGACAAACTCAATCATTGATATTGTCAAGTTGTCAGATCGATGCCGCACAGTTCCGACAATCAATCTGGTCTGGTTACCGCGCCGCGTGATATTCGCGACATGCTGATGTACCGGTTGACTCGGCTCGCCACGATCGGAGAGCGGACGGGACAATTGCGCATCTCGCGCAAATTCGGTCTCAATGTCGGCGAATGGCGAGCGCTCGGCGCAATTCATGCGCTGGCGCCGGTCACGCTTGCCGGCCTTGCGCGCGAACTGTACCTCGACAAGGGGCAACTCAGCCGCACCGTCTCCAGCCTGATCGACGCGCGTTTCGTGTCCCACCGCGCCAACGCCAGCGACCGCCGCCAGGCTCTTTACGAAACCACCGCGGAAGGGCGTCGGCTCCATGATCGTGTGCTCGCCTTCGTCGCCGTGCGCAATGAGCGCTTGATGAGCGCGCTGAGCCATCGGGAGCAGGCAGGCCTGTTTCGTTTGCTCGACAAGCTCGACCGGACATTCGCGGAATCGCATGACGAAATCTTCAGCGCGCAGGCGCTCGCCACGGCGCGCGAGACCGCTGTCCAAGCGCGAACGCGCAGGACTTATCGCGCTGCGGCGCGCGCTGCAGGAGCGTAGCCGGGTTTTGATCGCCTGACCGGCCGGATGAAGAGCCTGGCGGGCGTTGAGGGAGGGAGAGATGGATAGACGCGACTTCATCATCGGTGGCGCTGCCGCGGTGTGCGCCTTCTCGGGCAGATCGGCGCTGGCGGCCGAGACCCTGATCAGGTTCATCTACCCCTATGCGCCCGGCAGCGGCGGCGACGTGCTGGTGCGTGTTCTGGCGGACGATCTGCAGAAGAAGCTCGGCCTGTCTGCGATCGTTGACAACAAGCCCGGCGCGGATGGCCGCATCGGCGTCCGGGAGGTCAAGCACGCCGACCCGGACGGCAATACTTTGCTGTTCACGCCTTTCGGCACGATGGTTCTCTTTCCCACCGTGTTCAAGAATCTGCCTTACGACGCCTTTGCGGATTTCGCGCCGGTGACGCAGGCCCTGACGTTCGACTTCGGACTGGCCGCAGGACCGATGTCCGGCGCAAAATCGTTGGCCGAACTCACGGATTGGCTGAAGAAGAACCCCGACAAGGGCAACGTTGGAATGCCCGGCCTTGGCGCGCTGCCGCATCTCCTTCCGCTGAAATACGCGGCGGACGCGGGCGTGAAGCTTCAGGCCATCGCCTATAAAGGAACTGCGCCTGCGCTGACAGCCGCTATGGCAGGTGAGACCGCGCTCGTCAGTGCGCCCCTCGCCGACCTGATAGCGCAGCACAAGGCTGGCGCGATCCGTCTGCTGGCGACGTCCGGCAAGACGCGTTCGCCCTATCTTCCGGACGTGCCGACCTATGGCGAGCAGGGCTTCAATATCGAAGGCTCCGGCTGGTACGGCGTTTTCGCGCCGGCCAAGACGCCGCGGGATGCGATCGCGAAGATGAATAAGGCGCTGGTCGAGGCCATTCATTCCGACTCGTTCAAGGATCGCGCAAAATCGGTGTTCCTCACGGCGACCGGAACAAGCCCCGAAGAACTCGGCGCGATCCAGAAAGCCGATTATGAGCGCTGGAAGCCCGTGATCGAAGCTGCCGGCCTCGCAGGAAAATAGCAGGGCTCAACCCAAGCCGGCGCGGGCCGCGGCAGGTCAGGCAGGTCTCCATGCTCAGGGCAATCGACCGACAACGCGACTTCTACGCAGGCGGCGTGATGATTCTCGTCGGGGCCGTCGCAGGCTATGTCGCGACAACATACGACCTTGGATCGCTCGCCGACATGGGACCGGGGTTCTTTCCCCTCGTTCTCAGCGTCCTCATCGCAGGCCTCGGCGTCGCCATCGTGGCCGGCGCCGGCCGCGCGCCCGGGCCGGAGGTGGCCGGACCGATGGCGCATGCGCATCGCACCGGCGCGGATCTGCGCGGCTGGATCGCCATTTTCTCGGGGGTCGTCGCCTTCATCGTCCTGGCGAACTACGGAGGCATGGCGCCCGCAACTTTCGCCTGCGTGTTCGTGGCGGCTATGGGCGACCGCCGCAATGGCTGGAAGATATCCGCGCTTCTCGCGCTCGGCGTCACGATCTTCGCCGTCCTCGTCCTGGCGCTCGGCCTGCGCGTGCAGATGCCGATCCTGAAGGGATGGTTCTGATGCTCTGGACCAGCTTCGCCGATCTCGCGCACGGCTTCGAAGTCGCCTTGCAGCCGCACAATCTGCTTTATTGCCTGATCGGCGTGCTGATCGGCAATCTCGTTGGCGTGCTGCCAGGCATGGGCGTTTTGTCTGCCGTGTCGATCCTGCTGCCGCTCACCTTCGGCATGAAGCCGGTCGCAGCGATCCTGATGATCTCCGGCATCTTCTACGGCGCCCAATATGGCGGCGCGATCTGCTCGATTCTCCTGAATCTGCCTTCGCATCCGCCGCACGCCGTCACCTGTCTCGATGGTTATCCGCTGACTCAGCAAGGCAAGGGCGGCGTCGCGCTGGGCGTCACCATGATGGGCGCGGTTTTCGGCGCAGCCTTTGGCATCCTGCAGATGATGTTTCTTGCGCCCTACATCGCGAAGGTCGCCTTCTCATTCCAGGCGGCGGAAATCTGTTCGCTGATGCTGCTCGGCCTGCTCGCGGGATCGACGCTGGCGAAGGGCTCCCCGCTCAAGGGAGTCGCCATGACCGCCTTCGGCATGCTGCTCGGCCTCGTCGGAACGGACACGGCGACGAGCGTGGAACGCTACACCTTCGGGCGCTTCGAACTCGCCGACGGCATCGAACTCGTTGCTCTGGCGCTCGGCCTGTTCGGTATCGCGGAATTCCTGCGCGGCGTGAACAATGTCGCGCCGGTCAACACCGGCTATACAAAGTTGAGATTTCGCGACATGCGGCCATCGAAGGCCGAGATGAAGGAGGCGGCTTTCCCGATCCTGCGCGGCACGCTGGTCGGGTCGCTGTGCTCGCTCATCCCCGGCACCGGACCGGTCATCGCCTCCTTCATCGCCTACGCGACGGAAAAAAAGGTTTCGAAGACGCCCGAGAAATTCGGCCATGGCGCCATAGCAGGCGTCGCCGCGCCCGAGGCGTCGACGCATTCGTCCATCCAGGGCGATTTCATTCCCACGATGTCGCTGGGCATTCCCGGCGATGCCGCCATGGCGCTGCTGCTCGGCGCGCTCATCATCCACAATGTAACGCCTGGCCCTCGTCTGATCGTCGAACACCCCGACATCTTCTGGGGGCTGATCGCGAGCTTCTGGATCGGCAATCTTATTCTCGTATTCCTGAACGTGCCGATGATCGGCGTCTGGGTGCGGTTGTTGACCGTCCCCTATCGCTATCTCTATCCGACAGCGCTTTTTTTCATCTGCATCGGCGTCTTCGCCACACGCAATTCGCTGTTCGACGTCGGTGTGACGCTTGCGATCGGCCTGTTCGGCTATCTGCTGCTTCTGCTGCGCTTCGAGCCGGCGCCCATGCTGCTCGGCTTCGTCCTGGGGCCGCGGTTCGAGGAGAATTTCCGGCGCGCGCTCAAGATCGCGCAAGGCGACCTCACGACGTTCGTCGATCGGCCAATCAGCGCCTTCTTTCTCGCAATATGCCTTCTGCTCGTTGGCGTCCAGATCGTCGCGCGCATTCGGAAGACGCGCGCGCCGGTCAGACTTGCATCGACGGCCTTCGACTGACTAAGTCGCTCTCGGGCCCGTGAGACGCGGAGCGTCTGCTACTCGGAGATCGCTACATCGACCCATCGATCGCCGCCGGACCCCGACACCAAAAGCAATGCGGATGTCTTACCCTTGCGATTGAACAAATCATCGATCACGCCGCCCATCTCGGCCATGGTCTTGACATTGTCCGTCCCGACGCGTTTGACCACGTCCCCTTCGCGCAGACCGGCGCTCCACGCGACAGACCGTTCGACGATGGACTTGACCAGCGGCCCTTCGGGCGTGTCGACGAAGGCGACCCCAAAGTCCGCATAGTCGTTGAGTTTCGGCGGCGCATCCATGCGCGATTCCCAAATTTCGCGCGGCCATTCGCCGATCGCGACCGGCAGCGCCATCTTCGCGCCGTGGCGATAGAGTTGCATCGGCAGCGTCTGGCCCATGGAATGGGCGACCGCGCGGTTGAGCGAAGAGGTGCCCTCGATGGGCCGGTCGCCGAGCTTTACCAGAATGTCGCCGACTTCGAGCTTCGCCCGCGCGGCAGGTCCGTTTGCGGTCAGGGCGGAAACGATGACGCCCTTGTCGACGGGAACGCCGGCTGCCCGCCCCATCTGCGGCGTGAGAGTTTGTCCGGTGACGCCGAGCCAGCCGAAATTCGGCTTGCCGAACTTCAGCACATTGTCGACTAGGAACTTGACGTCGTTGATCGGAATCGAGAAGCCGATGCCGATCGATCCGCCCTTGTTGCGCGTATAGATCGCCTGGTTCACGCCGATCACTTCACCGTCCATATTGTAAAGCGGACCGCCGGAATTGCCCTGGTTGATCGCAGCGTCTGTCTGAATCAGATCGTCATAGGCGGACAGGCCTGCCTGCCGATGGAAGGCGCTGATCACGCCCGCGGATACGGAACTGGAAAAGCCCAGTGGATTGCCGACGGCGACGACGTTCTGACCGATCCGCAGCTTCGTGCTGTCGCCCAATTTTGCGCTCGGCAGCGGGCGTCCCATATCGACCTTCAGAAGCGCGATATCGAAGGTCAACGCCTTGCCGACGAGCTTCGCCGGCACATGTTCGCCGCTCGCAAGCGTCACGAAAATCGAATAGGCGCCGTCGACCACGTGGCGGTTGGTGACGATCAGGCCGTTGGGGTCGACGATAAATCCCGACCCGACCTCGTCCTGGATCAGCGTCGTCTTGCCGGCCGGCATGCCGCTATCGGGTTCGGCCTTGGCGACCCCGCGCGTATAGATGTCCACGAATGCGGGCATGACAGCGGCCGAAAGATCCTCGACCTTCTTGAACTCCGCGTGCGCCTGGGTCGATGCAATGCCCGCACAGAGCGCGAGGGCGACGGCGGTCCTGGCCATGTCTTCCATCCCTTCCCTTGGGCGCCGTCATGTCAAATGAGGCGTGGCGAACTATTCATAAGGTTTGCAGCGCATGGCGTCGAGCGGTCGTCTGATCTAGGCGGCGCCCCAGGCGCCTTGGCCGCGCACGCCGAGCAGCCTGAAGGCGAGCCGGCTGAACCGGTCGTTACGTTGCAGGCGCATGCGCGCCTCCAACACCCGCTCGACCTGGCGGCGCAGGCCCGACCGAGCGGCCAGCAGCGCGAGGGTGCGCATGAAGACATCGCGCTGCGCGCGGCTGCCGCCGATCGGCGCCATGTCCCGCGCCAAACGTTCGAGGTCCAATCGCGCGCTTGCGGATGACCCGAGAGACAGAAGGGTTTGGGCGAGGTCGAGCCCGATCTTGCGCGCGACGTCGGATTGGTCGGTTTTTCCTTCGCGCGCGCAGCGAGCGATCTGTTCGGCAATCCGCTCGGCGTTGGTGCGATCGCCTGTCGCAATGAGGGTCAGGAGATGATGCAGCGAGGCGAAGATCAGCGTCGTGTCGTCGGCGCGGCGTCTGGCGAGATCGGCCAGTTCCTCCCAACGATATCCGACCGGGACGCCCTCCTGCCGCAACCGCCAGAGCAGCGAGACGGCGTTGGTAATGTCCCGGAAGTCGTCGGTCGGCGCGGGGCGCACATCGCGGTCGTAGAGAACGAGCGCGCGCTCGGCGTCGCCCTCGGCGAGGTGAAACAGCGCGAGATGCCAGGCCATGTGGAAGCTGAAATTATTGCATTTTGACCATTGCGCGCGGCGCCCCTCGAGCAGCTCACCGCCCTCGCGAGCGCGGCCTTCCATTTCGAGGACATGTCCCACCGCATGCAAGCCCCACGCGTCCGAAGGCTCCAGCGCGATTGCGCGGCGGCCCGTATATTCCGCCTCTCTCAAGCTGCCGGACTCCTCCAGCGCGAACGCGTGGCAACCGAGCAGAAAGCCATAGCCCGGCTGATCCGCCATCCAGTGTGGTAGCGCGCGCTGCGTCGCCTCCAGCATCCCGGCGAAATCGCCGCTCATGAAGCGCAGGGCATGCGCCAGTTTCAACGCGAGCAGATCCTGTGGCGCGTCCGCGCTTCGCGCAGCGAGGATTTCGGCAGCGGCGCGCAAGCGGCCAGCGACGGCCCGCTCCAGCGCCGCCACGAGCGCGCGTTCGCTATCGGAGCCTGCACGGCTTTCCAGCGACCGCCTGGCGGCTTGAAGGTCGAGCGCCGCCCCTGCGACGGTTTCGCGGCGCGCGAGCAGCACGCCGGCAAAGCCGCGCAAGGCATGCGCCGCAACCATGCCCGGATCGTGCGTCAAAGCCGCTGCCAGCGCCGAAGCTCCGGCGGGCCGGTGCGCGAGCACATTCCAGACCGCGCCTTCGAAAGCCTCGACCGCCGTCGCGCTTTCAGTGGCGTGTGCGCCGGAATACCGGTCCAGGATCATCGAAGCCTCCCGTCCTTACTGATTTTCGAGCCTCTCGAAAATCACGACTGCGAGATAGCCGAACAGCACATGTCCAGCCCAACTCATGAATGACAGCAGCGCAGCGCCATCGAGCAGCAGGAATGGAAGTCCCGCCAGCGGCGCCATGATGCCCAGCGCATTGAACCAGGTGAACGAACCCCAGCTCAGCGCGTCGCGATGCAATTGCGAGGGATTGATGAAGCGTGTCGCAGTCGTCAGCGCGACGACCAGCCAGAAAGCCGCCTCGCCCACATCGAAGCCATGCGCGCGCATGCGCCAGCCGACGGCGATCGTGAACAGCGCGAGAACGACAAGGTCGAGAACGACGCCCCAGTTCCTCAGGAAGCGCGAGACGACATAGTAGGCGATCGGGTAGCCGAATATGCCGACCGCATAATGAAGGAATGTCGCCGTCGACAGCGGCATGTCGTAGTTGGTCCATGCGCGCACCAGCGAACGCACCAGCTCCGGCGGCTCGAGCGGCCCGCCGACGACCCATGCGGTCAGCGTCCGCGCCCAGATTTCCCAGGCCATCAATGCGCAATAGCCGCCGATGAACAGGTTGCGGAACGTGCGTGCGCTCGGTAGCGCCAGCGGGCGGGTGGCGGTCTGGCTGGACATGCTCATCGACGACGCTCCTGGAATGAGGGCCTCGCGCCTTCGTTTCGAGCGTTACATCTGCGCCTGCTCAACCCGAAGTCACGTTTGCGTCAACGTAACGCCGGTTGACAGTCCATTGGGGCAGGATATCGATAGCCCATCGCTATGGTTGCGGAACGTAGATCCTTTCGAGACGTCAAGGGAACCGTCTCCACGGAGGGAGATGACGATGGAAATGCATCAGGTCCGCTATTTTCTCGCTGTCTCGCAGACCATGAATTTTACACGCGCGGCCGAGATGTGCGCCGTTGCGCAACCGTCCCTGACGCGTGCGATCAAGCTGCTGGAAGAAGAGCTCGGCGGCGAATTGTTTCGCCGCGAGCGCAAGCTCACGCATCTCACGGAATTCGGCCAGCGCATGTTGCCGTTCCTGCGGCAATGCCATGACAGCGCGCAGACCGCAAAGACGCTGGCCAAGACCATCCGCACCGGAGCGCTCGCGCCGCTTCCCATCGCGATCTCGCGATCGGTCGATTTCTCGATCCTTTCGCCCGTCCTCGCGGAGCTCGCTCAAAACTTTCCCGGTCTCGAACTGAAGTTCGTGCGCGGCGACGAGGGCGAGGTGGCCGACGCCCTCAAGAAGGGCAATGTCGATATCGCCATGGCTGGCCCGTTCTCGGAAAAGTGGGAGCGACTGGATACCTGGGAATTGTTTTCCGAACCGCTCGTCGTCGTCGTCTGGCGGACGCATCAGTTCGCCAATTTCGAGGCAGTCGACCCGTCTTCGCTCGCCCATGAGCGGATTGTCTCGCGCCCCTACTGCGAGAGCTTCGATCACGCCCTCAGGTTGGTCAGAAAGGACGCCGCGCCGGGCAAATTGCACGAGGCGGCGACGGACGACGACGCGTTGAAGATGATCGAGGCCGAACTCGGCGTCGGCATCATGCCGGCCAGCGCCGCCTGCCCGGCGTCATTGCAGAAGGTGGCCATGCGCGGGGTCTCGCTGGACCGCACCGTCCACCTCTACACCGTTGCGGGGCGAGAGCGTTCGCCGGCCTGCACGGCCTTCATGAAGCTTTTGCGCACGCGCGATTGGCAGGCGGCGGGCCTACACTGAGCGAGGCGGTTGCAGCGATCATTTCACCTTGGCGACGGCGGCCACGATATCGTCGATCGCCATGCGATTGCGCCGGAAATCCGGATCGGCCATGCGCGCGACAACGACGCCCTCGCGATCCAGCACATAAGTCGCAGGGGCCGGGAGGAACCAGCTTTCGTTTCCCTGAAACAGGGGCATCTGGTGATTTGCGGTACGAAACAGGCGTACGAGTTCGTCTCCGATATAGAAACAGAGTCCGAGCTCGAGCGCATAGGCGCCGTCGAGGTCCGACAGGATCGTGAAAGGAACGCCGCGCTCCTGTGCAAGCCGCGTATAGGCCTGGCGTTCCGGCATGATCGACAGCATCGTCACGCCGGCCCTTTCAAGAGTCGCATGGGCCTTTGCCAGCGAGGCCAGTTCGATCCGGCAGAATGGACACCAATGGCCCCGGTTCATGCTGACAATAGTGGCGCCGGCGCCGAGAAAATCGCCGAGTTGACGCAAGCGGCCATTCTGATCCGGCAAGACGAAATCAGGCAGCAGCGCGCCTACGCGTGGCGCATTCGCGCCAAAGCCGACATTGCTCAAGCGTTGAACGAGCGCGTCGTAGGCAGTGGCGACGTTCGGATTGAGGCGCGCAAGCTCGCGCTCGTACGCGCCCAGTCCCTCGGCCATTGGCAGGTCTTGGGCGAGAATGTCTGCCAGCGCCTCCGGGAGGCTCGCTCGCGCTACCATGGACACCGCCGCTTCCTCCCGCCAGACGAACCCGCGTCCGGCCGGGCCTCGAAACTATTATCAACTGGGGCGCCGCGCCAATAGCGGCTGCCTATCGATTCGAAACCTCCGAGCGGATTAAATCGACGTCAAAACTTGTCGCGCCCCGCCGCAAATTGCGTATCCTGCACATGGATATTGAAGTCGGGGGCGTCATGTCGGATTTCGAAGGCCGCGTTGTGCTGGTGACCGGCGCGCGCGGCAATCTCGGCGCGGCGGTCGCCGCAGAGCTATCCGCGCGCGGCGCGCGGCTGGTTTGCGCTGACGCGGCGCCACTGGAGCCGTCGACGTCTCCGCACACGCTGGCGATCGGCGGCCTGGACCTGGCGCAGCCCTCGGCCGCGCACGGACTCGTCGCAGCCGGTCTCGATCGCTTTGGACGGATCGATGCGCTCGTGAACACGATCGGCGGCTTCCGCATGGCGCCGGTCAGCGAGGCGGCGCTGGTGGACTGGGACTTTCTGTTCACGCTCAATGCGCGCATCGCGCTGGTGTTGAGCGCGGCCGTCATTCCCGCGATGGCCGAGCGCAAATACGGACGAATCGTGCATGTCGCTGCGGGCGCAGGTCAGCGCGCCGGCGCCGGAATTGGCGTCTACAGCGCGGCAAAGGCGTCTGTGCTGCGTATCGCCGAGGCGATCGCGGAGGAGCAACGGGACAATGGCATCGCCTGCAATTGCATCCTGCCCTCCACCATCGACACGCCGCAGAACCGCGCCGCCATGCCGGACGATGACCATTCCCGCTGGGTCACGCCGCAAGCCATCGCAAAGGTCGCGGCCTTTCTCGCTTCCGCGGACGCCGGCGCGATTACCGGAGGCGCAATTCCCGTCGTCCGGCGCGACTGAGGGCAGGGCATGGCCGCCATCATCGTAACGGCCTGTGAGGTCTGGCTGGCGATTGGCCTCACTGTCGGGCTCTGGTTCATCCTCGCCGGGATCGAGCGCATCGATCCTGCCGCGCGCGGCGCATACGCCTTCAGGCCCCTTCTCCTGCCGGGGCTGGCGCTTCTATGGCCCTTCGTGGTCTGGCGGTGGCGCCAATTGGCGCGCTCCAGCGGCGGGCGGTGCTGATGCTGCGCGCGCATCGCCGGGCGCACGGCCTCGTCTGGCGCGTCCTCGCCCTCGTCATTCCCGCCCTCATCCTGGCGAGCTGGCTCGCGCGGCCTGCTGCGCGCCTTCCAGATCCGGTGCGCCTGTCGCCTCCAGCGGAGACGCCAAAATGAGCGTCGCCTATACGCCGGTCGGCTGGAACGCCAACAAGATTTTCTACGACGTCGCGCTGGGCCTCGCGGTCGCCGCCTATCTCTGGATATTCATGGCGGTCGCCGAAGGAATGGCGCCCGGCGCGCGGTTCGACGACGCCACGATCGAGATGCGCGCCTATGGCTCCTGCGCTTTCTTGATGTTGAGCGCCATTCTCTGCATCGGCCCGCTTGCGCGCCTCGACACGCGCTTCCTGCCGGTGCTCTACAATCGCCGTCACTTCGGCGTGATGACGTGTTTCGTCGCGATCATGCACGCCCGGCATGTCATAGCCTGGTATTTCGCCTTCAGCCCGGTCGATCCCTATGTCGCGCTTCTGTCCAGCAACACGAGTTTCGCGCGATTGGCTGGCTTTCCTTTCGAACTCTTGGGCGTCGCCGCCCTGCTTGTACTCACGCTGCTCGCCGCCACCAGCCATGATTTCTGGCTGAATTTCCTCACGCCGCCGCGTTGGAAAGCCCTCCATATGTCGATTTACGCGGCCTATGCCTGCGTGGTCGCGCATGTCTCGCTCGGCGCGCTGCTGACGCCGCAATGGCAGGCGATGCATGTCGTCATGCCGGCCTGCGCGCTGACGGTGGTTGCGCTGCATCTTGCCGCCGCCGCACGGCAGGCGCGGCTCGACCGCACGGCTACGATGGCGAATGAGGCAGTCGGATGGATAGATGTCGGCGAGGCCTCGGGCATCGCCGACGGCCGGGCGATCATCGTGCCGCTGTCGGATGCGGAGAGCGTCGCGATCTTTCGCAATGGCGATGCGCTGGGCGCCATCGCCAACGCCTGCAGGCATCAGAACGGCCCGCTCGGCGAAGGTCGCATCATCGATGGCTGCGTGACCTGCCCGTGGCATGGCTTCCAATATCGTCTTGAAGACGGCTGCGCCCCGCCGCCCTATACGGAGAAGCTCGCAACCTACAATCTACGATCGGCCAACGGCTGGATCCAGCTCGACCCGCGCCCGAACCCGCCGGGAACGCGCGTCGAGCCCTTGCACGCACCGGCGCGCCCATGAGCAGATCGGATTTCTTTGTCGGCTATCTGCCTGCCTCTCGCGCGCTCCGGCGCACGGCAGTCATCGGCGCATTGACGCTCTGCGGCGCCTTCGCAGCTTTGGCGATCGCGCTCGGCCGCACGCCGGCCGACATCGGTCCGTCGGACTATGGAGACGACATCGCCGCTACAGGCGTTTTCGTCGCGCAGCCTTATCCGCTTCTCGTGACGCCGCCCGACGCCGCCCATCCGCGAGGCCGCACGTTGCTCCTCGGCGGCGAGGGCAAGCGCGGCGCGCAGGATTTCGGTCGCGATCTCGAGGGACGCGTCGCGCGGCTCGCCGGAATTCTGGTCCGGCGCGGCGAGATCGAGATGGCGCTCGTCAGCGCCGCCGACCAGTTGCAGCGGGTGGATACGCCAACGTCTGGCGTGCAAACGACGTCGCTCGGTCGTTGGCGCATTACGGGCGAAATCTGCGACGGCAAATGCGTCGCTGGGGGCATGCGGCCTGGCGCCGGCCTCGCGCATAAGGCCTGCGCCAATCTGTGTACTTCAGGAGGCCTGCCGCCGGTGTTGGTGACCGCGCGCCCGATCGAAGGCCGCAATTATCTGCTGCTCGCCGCGCGCGACGGGGGAGCGGCTCCCGATGCGGTCGCCGATCTCACCGCGATACCGGTCACGCTCGAAGGCGAGGTGATGCGGCTTGGGGACATGCTGATCCTGCGGGCCGACTGGGCGACCGCGCGAAAGTTCTGAGATGGTTCCGACGCAATGAAAAAGGGCCGGCGCATGCGCCGGCCCTCCGTCGATCTGTTTGATCGTTTACTTGTAGGTCTGCTTGGTCGCGATCGCCTTCCAGCGGCCGTTCTGCACCTGAGCGACGAGCAGTTCCTCGGCGCCGAGATGGTTGGTCTTGGTGAACTTGACCGGCGCCTGGCCGAAGATGTCCTGGAAGGGCTCGCCCGTCTCCATCTTGTTGATCAGGCAATCCGTCGTCAGGTCCTTGCCGCACTGCTTGGCGTAATGCGCAAACGTCATCATGCCGTTGTAGCCGGACGTGACCTGCAGGTTGGGCGCGACGCCGAACATCTTCTTGTAGGCCTCGACGAAGTCCTTGATCTTGCCGGTCGCTGTGTCCTCGTAGAAGATTTCGAGCTGGCCGACGCCATAGACGTTGTCCGCGACGTCCTTGCCAAGGTCGTGCAGGTCGGGAACGTAGGTCGGCGAGAAGGCGACCCAGATCGGGTTGTAGTCGGACTTCTTCGCCGCCGTCAGGATCGCCACGGATTCACGCACGACCGAGCCGAGCGAGACGAAATCGCAACCGTCGGCCTTCAGGCGCGCGACCTGCGACGAGAAATCCGTCGCGCCGCGCTTGAAGGACACCATCGTCTGCAGCGGGATCTTCATCGCGGTGAGCTGATCCTTGTAGGCGTCGGTGAAGTTCTTCCCCATCTCGTCATCCTGGTAGATGATGCAGGCCTTCTTCGGCTTCTTGTTCTCGACGAGATACTTGATGCCGACGCGCGCCTGATCGTAGTAGGGCGAGAAGATGTTGAACTTCAGCCGGTCTTCCGGCTTGTTCGGATCCATGGCGTAGGTGAATTCCGCAGCCGTGATCGAGAACAGGTTGGTGATGCCCGCGGCCTGCACGATCGGCAGCGGCGCGAGCGTGGTGGCCGAACCCATCGGCGACACGATCGAGAAGACCTTGTCGAGTTCGATCAGCTTCTGCGTCGCGAGCACCGCCTTCTTGGGATCGTAGGCGTCGTCTTCCAGAATGTAGCGGATCTTGCGGCCGTTGATGCCGCCCGCAGCGTTGATCTGCTCGACGGCGAGCTTGGCGCCGTTCGACGCCGGGATGCCCCACGACTTGATCGGACCCGACAGGTCCATATGCGTGCCGACCACGATCTCCGTGTCGCTCACGCCCTGCGTCTTGAACTGCGCGAGAGCCGGCGAGACCGCCAGCGCGCCGGCGGCCACGCTCATACCGAATGCAAGAGCAAGTTTCTTCATTCTATTCTCCCTCCCTTAAGAAGCGTCAGCTTCCCCGTACCGTGAACGCATCGTGGACAAGACGCCGGCGCAAATTCGAGGCCGGCCCCAGCATGGGGTCGCCCCCGGCCAGAGGCCGATCGGCGATGATGAAATCGGAGATCGCGACGCCGTCGATACCGGCAGCAGCGCGCGCAATTTCCGACGATATCAGCGCCCGAATTTCCGGCGTCTCCATCAGGCTCTTGTAATGGGTGAACGGAAGCGCCTTTTCCTGCGCCACGCTCACCACGCTGTCGTAGTCGGCAAACACGATCGCCGAAAGACGGTCCGGCGTGTCGCCGCTGACGACTGCCGCAACGATATACGGCGAAGCGGAGAGCGCATCTTCGAGCGGCCAGGCGGAGCGCGCCCCCACGGCGGCCTCGCGCGCGCCATGCAGGACAAATCCCCCCGCGCGCGGTTCCGCCACGTCGCCGGCGTCGAACCAGCCATCCCCTGCATGAGCGCTGCACAGCGCCGCTGACCGCAGCCGCAGCGCGCCGTTTGCGCCGATCTCGAACGAGGCGCCGCGCGCAACGGCGAATTCGCGGCTGGCCCCCGAGGCGAGGCCGATCGCGCCGCCGGCTTCGGTCACGGAATAGACGTCAGTGACGGGCGTGCCGAGAGCGGCCAGCCTTGCAGCGACATCGGCCGCGAGCGGCGCTCCCGCCGATAGCGCGAGGCGAACGCGCGACAAGCCGAAATCGCGGCGGACCTTGCGCAGGACGAAGGAGCCGAAAGCGCCCGAACCCTGCATCGCGCCCTCGAACATGCGGCGCTGCAGTTTCGTCGCGCCTGCGCTCGCGCGCGCCAGCCGGCGGGCGAAACCGCTCCACAGGGCTGGCGAGCCCGAAACGATCTGCGGCTGCAATTCGCGCAGGTTCTCGCCGACAGTCTCCGGGCTCTCGGGAAAATTGACGATCACGCCGGCGGCAAGGCACGCATAGAAGCCGAACACGCGCTCGAAGGCGTGGCTCGCCGACATCAGCGACAGCCGCTCTTCTCCGGCGCGCAGATCGATCATCGACAGCGCCGTGTCGACGGCCGCGCGGAGCGCGTCATGCGTGAATTGCGCTGCCTTGGACGGCGCAGACAGACCCGAAGTCGGGATGACCGCCGCCGCCGCCGACCCGTCGAGGTTGCTCCACGGCGCGTCCGAGCGCTTCGCGGATGCTGCGCCCTTGGCGAGCAGCGCCTCATAGGAGATGATCTGCTCGTCGCCGACTTCTCCTGCAGCGACGGCGTCGAAGCAGACAATCGTGCCGATGCCGGGGATCGCATCGCGCAGATCGAGCGCGGCGTCGAGCGTTTCCAGGGTATCGACAATCAGCGCTCGGACCCCGCAGCGCGCGACCAGAGCGCCGAGTTCCCCCGGCGCGGCCTCGGCGTGAAGGCCAGCCGAAACCGATCCTGCCGCTTGGATCGCGAGATCGCAGATCAGCCATTCAGGGCTTGGCGCAGCCAGAATGCCGACCGTCTCGCCAGGCTTCAGGCCGATCTCGGCGAGACCGGCCGCGCAATCGGCGACGGCGCGCGCGAGGCCTGCGCCGTCGGTCTCCTTCCAGATGCCGAGGCGCTTCACCCGCAGCGTTGTGCGCCGCGGTTCGGCCAGCGCACGCGCCAGCACGAAGCCCGGCAGGCTTGCGCCGTCGGCGGCGCCGGCGGGCATTTTCACGGCGGCGTTCATGACCGGACCCTCGCGCGTTCGCGGCGATTGCCGCTGCGCGAATTCTCGGCGTGCACGCCGAGGTAGGATTCGCGGATCTCGTTCGAATTCATCAGCGCTTCGCTCGTATCGTGCATGACGACGCGGCCCACTTCGAGCACGTAGCCGTAGTCGGCGGTTTCCAGCGCGACCTTGGCGTTCTGCTCGACCAGCAGGATCGACACGCCTTCCTCCTTGTTGAGGCGGCGGATGATGGTGAATATTTCCTTCACCAGCAAAGGCGACAGGCCGAGCGAAGGCTCGTCCAGCAGCAGCAGCTTGGGCTGGCTCATCAGAGCCCGCGAGATCGCCAGCATCTGCTGCTGGCCGCCCGACAGCAGGCCCGCAGGCTGGTCGCGCCGCTCGCGCAGCACGGGAAAGTAGTTGTAGACCTTCTCGAGGTCGGCGGCGACGCCGTCCTTGTCCTTGCGCAGATAGGCGCCCATCCAGAGATTTTCACGCACCGAAAGAAACGGAAAGACCTCGCGTCCCTCCGGCACGTGACTCATGCCGAGCGCCACGATCGCGTCCGGCGCCATGCCTTGGATCTTGCGGCCGTCGAGTTCGACGACGCCCGTGACGGGGTCGAGCACGCCGGAGGTCGTCTTGAGGATCGTCGTCTTGCCCGCGCCATTGGCGCCAAGCACCGTGACGATCTTGCCGCGCGGCACTTCGAGGCTCACGCCGCGGATCGCGGTGATCGGCCCGTAGGCGCTTTCGACATTGGAGAGACGGAGGATCGGCTCGCTCATGCCTCACGCTCCCAGATAGGCTGCGACGACATCGGGATGGCTCTGCACTTCCTGCGCGGTGCCCATGGCCATGATGCGCCCGTAATTCAGCGCGAGCACGCGGTCCGACACGCGGCTGACCAGCGACATGTCATGCTCGACCATGAGGATGGTGATGCCCAGGCGCCGGTTGATCTCGAGGATCCATTCAGCCATGCGCGCGGTTTCTTCCACATTGAGTCCGGAGGAAGGCTCGTCGAGCAGCAGCACCTCCGGCCCGATAGACAAGGCGCGGCCGACTTCCACCACCTTGCGCACGCCATAGGGCAGGCCTGCGATCAGCGTGTCGCGATATCGCTGCAGCCGGAGAAATTCCATGACTTCTTCCACGGCGTGACGATGCTCGACTTCCTCGCGCTGTACCTTCGGCAAGAAGAACAGATCTTCCCAGAATTTCGTGGTCGAGTGGCGATGCCGCCCAACCAGAAGATTTTGCAGCACCGAGGCGTTATCGAACAATTCGATGTTCTGGAATGTGCGCGCGATGCCGCGGCCTGCGATCTGCTGCGCGGTCAGCTGCGTGATTTCCTCATCCTTGAAGACGATCTTGCCGCTGGTGACGTTGTAGAGGCGGCTGATCAGGTTGAAGAGCGTCGTCTTGCCGGCGCCGTTCGGGCCGATGATCGTGAAGATCTCGCCCTTCGCGACATCGAAGGAGACTCCGTCGACCGCCTTCAGGCCGCCGAACTGGATCGAGACGTTGTCGAGCGCGAAATAGGTCACCGGCCGCGCTCCGACTTCAGATACATCTTCTGACGGCGGAATGTCGCCGGCCTGTAGAACGGGAAGAGCTTGAACCAGGTCTTGATCTTCATCCAGCGTCCGTCGAGGCCCATCGGCTCGTAGATTATGAAGAAGATGATGATGAGACCGAAGATCAGGCTTTTGACGCCAGGCGTCGCGAGCAGGACGCTCGCCTTGTCCTGCGCCATCGGCGATCCGGACACGGCGCCGATCAGGGCCGGGAGCTTGTCCTTCATCAGGACCAGCATCGGGTCGACCATGATCATGAAGACGGCGCCGAGTGCGGCGCCGCGCAGCGAGGCGATGCCGCCGATGATGATGATCATCACGAATTCGATCGACAGCGCCAGCGTGAACATTTCCGGCGAAATGAACGACAGCTTGTGCGCGTAGAGCACGCCGGCAAGGCCCGTCATGCCAGCCGAAAGCGCGAAGGCAAACGTCTTGTAGCGCGCGGAGTCGACGCCCATGCTGCGCGCCGCTGTCTCGCTGTCGCGCAGCGCCAGAAACGCGCGGCCCGTCGGCGAACGGATGACATTCACCGCGACGACGATGACGAAGATCGTGACGCCGATGCAGAGATAATACAGGCCCCATTCGCCGAGCGGCTTGCTGAACAAGGACGCCGGCTTGACCATCATGCCTTCGTTGCCGTGCGTCACCGTCTCCCAGCGCGCCAGGATTTCCTCGACGATCAGCGCGAAGGCGAATGTCGCGATGGCCAGATAGATGCCGTGCAGCCGCAGCGCCGGGAGGCCGACCAGCCAGCCGACGAGGCCCGTCAGCAGGCCGGCGGCGGGTAGATAGATGTAGATCGGCACGCCGAACTTGGCGGCGTTGGCCGCGGTATAGGCGCCGATCGCGAGAAAGGCCGCATGGCCGATCGAAGTCTGGCCGGCATAGCCCGACAGGAGCACGAGCCCGATGCCGACGATCGTGTAGATCAGCACGAACACGATCTGGCTGAGAAAATACGAGCCGAGGAAGAACGGCGCGGCGCACAGCAGCAGCAACAGGGCGCCGTAAGAGGCGATCGCCTGCGGCGTCTTGAACAGGCTGAGGTCGCCCTCGTAGCCGGTGCGGATCTTGAAGGCCATGAGATCAGACCTTCTTCAGGGCCGCGCCGCCGAACAGGCCTTGCGGACGCAGGAGCAGAACAGCGAGAAGCACGACATAGGCCGCGATATCCTTGAATCCTTCCGGCAGATAGAAACCGGACAGGGTTTCGACCACGCCGATGATGACGCCGCCGGCGAGCGCGCCGGGGATGGATGTAAACCCGCCGAGCACGGCCGCTGGAAAGGCCTTGAG
>CAMFKC010000005.1 GCA_945956975.1 uncultured Methylocystaceae bacterium
GGCTTGATCGGCGGCGCCGCAGGCGCAGGCGCAGCAGCGGCGCGCGGCGCGGGCAGGCCCTGGTAGAGGCCGACCGGGCCCCTGGAGAGGTCGACAGGCGAGGCGAGCGCGCGCATGCCGATCAGCAGGCCGGGCGCGGAGTTGGCGATGGCCTCGTAGCTCGAACCCCGCTCGACAGTGTGCAGGCCGAGCGACAGCGCCGTGCGCGGCGCGGGCGGCGGGATCATGTCGGGCAACTGTCCGGGCTGACCGAGCGTGAGGTCGAACACGCCCGTAGCGCCCGTGGCGGGCGTCAGGCGCAGCGTGTAGACGCCGGCGTCGAGATCGTAGCGGCCGGGCGTGCGGCCGTCGGCGCGCGGCGGCGTGGAGCCGAGCACGGGCTCGATGATCGCGCGCACGGCTGGGCCCTGCGTGCGGATCGCGACGGGGCCGGGGCCGGTCATCTCGAACAGGAGCGTGCTCGGGCCGCGCAGGTTGAAGCGGCGGCGCCAGGCCTGGCCGGGGCCGATGCGCGGCGCGTCCGAAGCAAGTACGCGCGCCTTGTTCTGCTCGAACTTCACGAGGATGGCGGTTGCCGGAATTTCGTCGCCGCCTTCGCCGGCGACATCGACGAGGACCTGCGTCGGGCCGAGACCGGAAATCTTCAGGTCGCGCGTATCGCGCAGCGCGCGCAGGCGGAATGCCTGGCCCTCGAGGCCGGAGACCTCGATGATCGCGGGCGCGCGATCCTTCGCCGGCAGGGTGGCGACGACGAACGGGTCGCGGCTGTTCTTCGCCAGCGAGACGCTGCGCGTCTCCGCGCCGCGCCGGACCGTCATGCGCACGGGCGCGGGATCGGCGATCTCGAGGCGGAAGGAATCGAAATCGGCCGGCGCCTCGAACCGCAGCGTCCCAAAGGCGCCGAGCGTCGCCTCAGCGAGGCCCGCTGCGACGCTGACGCCGTTCAGGCGGCGGATCATGAAGGGCTTGTCGGGCGCGTTATCGATCCACACGGCGCTTTCGCCGCCGTAGGCGGTCGCGAGGTAGCGGCCGGGCTCCATCTTGCCTTCCAGCCGGATGCGGTTCATCGGCCGGCCGGGTTTCACTTCCACGGTCGCGATCTCCGGCCTGACGTCCGCCAGTTCCTCGCCGTCGCGCCACAGGCGCAGGTCCTGCAGCGCCCGGCCGAGCGCCTCGACGGCGACGCGTCCGTCGGCGCCGACGTCGATCCAGAAGGAGCGCTGCTGCAGGTCGCCCAGGTCGCCCGGCGCGAGCGGATCGGCGCCGAGCGGCGTAGGCGCGGCGATGTCGCGGAAAGTCTCGGCCTTCAGCGCCGCGGGCTTGGTCGCGCCCTTGGCGCCTGTCGTGCGCAACTTGTAGACGCCCTTGTCGAGCAGGGCGTCGAGGCGACCATCCTTGGCGCCCGCGGCGCCAGCGGACTCGCCGGGGCCCGTCATCATGTCGACGAGCTGGATGGCGACGCCGGTCGCGCTTTCCGCGCGCAGGGAATAACGGCCGGGAACCGGAATCGTGACCAGAGTGCTGGCGTCGCGGTCGGCGGGAACGGTCGCGGGGTTGAGTTGCACGGGAGGCAGGGTGGCGGTCGCGCCCGGCGTGGCGGCTTGCGTCGGGCGCGCGACTGGCGGCTGCACAATGGAAGAAGCCTGGGGTTGCGCCGCAGGCGCCTGCGCGGTGGGCTGGGGCTGCGGCGCCGTCTGCCCCACCTGCTGCGCGCCGAGCGCCTTGCCGATTTCGGACAGGCGCGTCGCATAGGATGCGGTCAGGCATTCGGCGACCTTGTCGCCTGATCGCGCGCACTCACGGTTGCGCGCGGAAATCCACTGGCGCTGCGCCTGTTTCAGCAGGTCGAGCTCTTGCGCGTTGTCGCGCAGCGCATATTGCGCGCGGGCATAGGCGCCGGCGAGCGCATTGTCCTGCGCACGCAGCGCGGCGGAGGAGCATATCGCCGTCTCGATC
The DNA here is from genome assembly GCA_945956975.1 of uncultured Methylocystaceae bacterium. Lineage (GTDB taxonomy): Bacteria > Pseudomonadota > Alphaproteobacteria > Rhizobiales > Beijerinckiaceae > JAJXWB01. The sequence goes on from CAMFKC010000005.1 coordinate 1,957, forward strand.
GGCGGCGCGGCCTTGGAACAGTCGAAGGATTGGGCGAAGGCCGGGCTCGCGCTCAGAAGAAGCACGGCCGGCAGACTGCCGGCGACACGCGCGCTGATGCGCACGCCAGACGTATCGACCATGTAACCCCCAATGCCGCGCTCCGCCTTCAGAAGCGCAGCCTGCGTGTCCTCACGAGAGCATCGTGAGCCGGCCCGCAAGCTGACGCAAGGCGAATGGCGCCGCTGTGACGATTCGCACGCGCCGAGGGATGCGCGCGCGAAAAACTAGTGGCCGCTGTTATCCGGCTCGTGCCCTGCAACGCGATCGGACAGCGCGAGGACGAGCGCCGAAACGACAAAGGCGATGTGGATGCCGACAGACCACCAGAGATCGCGGTCGGTCGCGTTCTTGAGGTCCATGAACGCGCGCAGCAATTGGATCGCGGAGATCGCCACGATCGAGGACATTAATTTCAGCTTGAGGCCGGCGAAATCGATCTTGCCCATCCATTCCGGATAGTTCTTTGGCCGGTCGGGATCGACGGGGGAGACAAAATTCTCGTAGCCGGAGAAGATGACGATGACGATCAGCGACCCGATCAGCGTCATGTCGATCAGCGAGAGAATGTCGAGCGTGACGGTCGCTTCCGTGGACTCGACGAGATGCGTCACCATATGGCCGGCGTGCTGCACGAGCTTGAAGAGCAGCGCGAACAGGCTGGCGACGAGGCAGAAGTAGAAAGGCGCGAGCAGCCACCGGCTCGCGAACAGCCAGACCTGCAAGATGCGCGGAATTTTGCTCATGCGAACTCCCCGCGCCACAGATGGCACGGGGAGACGCGGCTCTGCAAGGTCACGCCTTGATGTCGGCGACGCCGATCGGGCACGACACGCCGGTGCCGCCCAGACCGCAATAGCCAGCCGGATTCTTGGCGAGATATTGCTGGTGGTAATCCTCGGCAAAATAGAAGGTCGGCGCAGGCGCAATCTCTGTGGTGATCGCCCCATAGTTGCGCGCATTCAGCGCCTTGCCGAACAAGTCGGCGGAGGCCTTCGCGGCGGCGAGGTCCTCGTCGTCGGCCGCAAACAGCGCAGAACGGTACTGCGTGCCGATGTCGTTGCCCTGCCGCATGCCCTGCGTGGGATCGTGGCTTTCCCAGAAGGTCTGGAGCAGGCGGCCGTAAGAGATCTTGGCGGGATCGTAGACGACAAGAACGACCTCTGTGTGGCCGGTCATGCCGGAACAGACCTCCTCATAGGTCGGGTTGGGCGTATGACCGCCGGCATAGCCGACCGCGGTGATCCATATGCCGTCGCCCAGTTCCCAGAACTTGCGCTCGGCGCCCCAGAAGCAGCCCATGCCGAAAACGGCCTGGCGCATGCCTTCGGGATAGGGTCCCTTCAGCGGACGGTTGAAGACGTAGTGACGGGCGGCAGTAGGGATCGGGTCGGGGCGGCCCGGCAGGGCCTGTGCGGCGCTCGGGAGAGCGACACGCTTGCGCAGCATGAACATCGGTGTCCTCCTGAACGCCAAATTTAGGCCGCGCGCGGCGTTGCGCCAGCGTTTTCGCGATCACAATGGCGTTAGGACGTCACCCGCGGCTTGAATAGCCGACCTTCACGATTCGGCGGCGCGTGGCGGCGAAGAGAAGGCCGCCAAGCGCCCCCGCAAACAGCCAGCCCGGCAGCGCGAGCAACGTCGTGGTCATCGGCTTCCAGGCGAAGTGACCAAGGCGGTTCTCGATCGCCGTCTGCAGCAGCGGATATTTCTGGGGCGCTACCTGCTCCGCGATGGAGGCAAGCGGCGTCACGATCAGCGTGTCGGACGCAATGCTCTTGGTGCCGTCGACGACCAGCGCGGCGAAAGCCGCCGCCAGCAGCAGCAGACCTAGAAAGCGGGCAATCACGCGAAGCATGCGTCAGGACGTCGCCTCTGTGGATCGGATGGCCGGAGCGATGCCACAGAAGCCGGGCGAGGCCAAGCGGCATTAATGTGGCGGGGGGCAGCTTTCGAGCGGACCGCGTGAACTCAAACTCCGAACCCTCACCCTGAGGAGCCGCGCAGCGGCGTCTCGAAGGGTGGCCGGGCCACGCATTGCGGGCTTCGCCATGCTTCGAGACGGGCGCTACGCGCCCTCCTCGGCATGAGGCAGGGTGGGTTTACGGCCGCGAGCGACCCATGTGCAGCATCGGCCACGGGCTCGGCATTTCCGCACAGGGCACATGGATCAGCGCGGGCTTGCGCAGCGCGAAGGCCTTCTTCAGCGCGGCCTCCAGTTCCGGCCCGTCCTTGGCGCGGAAGCTGGCCGCGCCAAAACTTTCGGCCAGCGCGCAGAAATCCGGGTTCTTGAGATCGCAAGCGATGAAATGGCTGTCGAAGCGCTCCTTCTGAAGCAGCTTCACATTGCCGAAGGCGCTGTTGTCGAAGACGACGCTCACGACCGGCAAATTGTGCTGCACGGCGGTGGCGAGTTCCTGCACCTGGTACATGAAGCCGCCGTCGCCCGCGATCGAGACGACCGCGCGGCCGGGCATGGCCGCCTGCACGCCGAGCGCCGTGCCGTAGCCCCAGCCGAGATTGTCCTGATAGCCCGGCGACAGGAAGGTGCGCGGCGCATAGGTCGGGAAGGCGAGGCGCGCGGCAAAGCCGATCTGCGTGACCTCGTCGACGTAGATGCCGTCATCCGGCAGGGCGTTGCGGATGGCGCGCACGAAGGAGAGCTGCGGCTCGAGCGCGCCGATTTTTTGCGCGAACCACGCGCGATGGCCGTTCAGCTCCTCGTCGCGCTTCTCGCGCTTGATCATGTGCCTGGGCAGGCGCTCCAGGAGCGCGCGCACGCCGTCGGCCGCGTCCGCGATCAGCGCGGCCTCGGCCTTCGCGAAGCGGTTGGGTTCGGTCGGGTCGATGTCGATGCGCAGGATCTTGAGGTCGGTATCAATGCCCCATTCGTTCTGCGGCATCAGCAGGCGCGTGCCGATGCCGATGACCACGTCGCACTCGCCCCACAGCCGATGGCCGATCGGCATGGAGACGTAGAGACGATGGCGGCCGTCCACCACGCCCTGGCCGCGCCGGTAGGAATAGACGGGCGCTTCCAGCAGTTCGGCGAGCGCGGTGACCTCGGCGCTGGCGTCGAGCGCGCCGCCGCCGACGACGATCATCGGCTTCTTGGCGGCGCCCAGAATCTTGGCGAGCTTCTCGACCGTGTCAGGATCGACCGGCGGACGCAGGGGCCGCGCCATTTCGGGATCGGCGACCGGCGTGCGCTTGCCCCACACGTCCATCGCGCACTCCAGCATGACCGGGCGCTGGCGGCCCGACAGCGCCTGCGACAGGGCGGCGGCTGCCAGCGGGGCGGCCTCGTAGGGCGCGTCGATGCGCGCGGCGAATTTCGTGATGTGGCGGGCGAGGCCGACCTGGTCGGGGATTTCGTGCAGCGCGCCGAGGCCGCGGTCGATCTGGTCGGCGGGGATCTGGCCGACCAGCGCCATCACGGGCGCGTTCATGCCGTAGGCGGTCAGCAGGGCCGCGCCGGCATTGAGCAGGCCGGGGCCGGGCACGACGGCGAAGGCCTGCGGCTTGCCGGTGGCGAGCGCGGCGCCCAGCGCCATGTAGGCGCCGCCCTGCTCGTGGCGGGCGTGCAGGAAGCGCAGGCGGTTGCGGTTCTGCCAGAAGGAGTCGAACAGCGGATCGTTATGGACGCCGGGCAGGCCGTAGACCGTGTCGATCCCGTTGGCGATCAGCGTCTCGACGAGCGCATCCGATGCGCGGTGCTGTTCCATGGGTTCCTCCGGACGATTTATTTAACATGTTAATTTGATGCCGCGGGAATGCAAGCCCGGACCGTGGGCGCGCTTGGACCGCGAGCCTTCAGGCTCGCAACGGCAGCCCGCGGTCCTTCGACAGCTCGCGCCTCCCCTCCCCCTTGTGGGGAGGGAACTTCATCCCTCACTTCACCACCGCTTCCAGAAACGCGGCCAGATCGTCGGTGACGAAATCGATGTGCGGCTCGCCGCCGGTGGAAATCTCCCAGACCTCGCGCTCGACCTCGTCCTGCGAGCGTGGCACCACCAGCGTCGTCACCATGCCGCGCGCGTGCGGCACTTCCAGATTGTGGGCGATGTCCTCGAACATGGCCGCTTCCTTCGGGTCGACGCCGTGCCGCGCAAAGAACTTCTCGTAGGTCTCCGCGTAGGGCTTGGGCATGAGGTCGGCGGCGACGATGTCGAAGACGTCCTCGAAGAGATCGTGGATGCCGAGGCTCTCCGCCGTGCGGAGCGCGTGTTCGCGCGAGCCGTTGGTGAGGATGAGCTTGCGGCCCGGCAGCGCGGCGATGCCCTGGGCCAGCGAATGGTTGGGCTTGAGCGACGAACGATCGATGTCGTGAACAAACGACAGGAATTCTTCCGCCGTGATGTCGTGCTCGCTCATCAGGCCGCGCAGCGTCGTGCCGTAGCGCTGGTAGTAATATTTCTGCAGCGCGCGCGACGACATGCCGTCGAGCCCGAACAATTGCGCCATGAAGAGCGTGATGCGCTGGTCGATCTTGGGCCAGAGATCGGAGCCGGCGGGATAAAGCGTGTTGTCGAGGTCGAACACCCATGTGCGCACATGGGAGAAGCGCCGGGCGATCACGCCCGGCAGGTTCGGAGCGTTGACGTCGAGCTCTTGTTTCACCTGGTGATCAGCGTTCCCGCGCCGTGGTCGGTCAGCAATTCCACCAGCACGGCGTGCGGCAGCTTGCCGTCGACGATGACGACGCCCTCCACGCCCTGCTCGATCGCGTAGATGCAGGTCTCGACCTTCGGGATCATCCCGCCGGTGATCGTGCCGTCTGCGATGAGCGCGGGAATGTCGGAGATCTTCAGCTCCTTGATGAGCTGCTTGTTCTTGTCGAGCACGCCGGGCACGTCGGTCAGGAACAGCAGCCGCTTGGCGCCGAGCGCGCCGGCGATGGCGCCGGCAAAGGTGTCGGCGTTGATGTTGTAGGTCTCGCCATCGGCGCCCTGCGCGACGGGCGCGAGCACCGGGATCAGCTCGCGGCCGAGCACCTGGTCGAGCACGGTCGTGTCGACCTTGGAGGGTTCGCCGACGAAGCCGAGGTCCACGACCTTCTCGATGTTGGAATCGGGATCGTGAATGGTGCGCGCGACCTTGGTCGCCGTCACCATGTTGCCGTCCTTGCCGCACAGGCCGATCGCGCGGCCGCCCTCGGCGTTGATGAAGCCGACGATCTGCTTGTTGATGGAGCCGGCCAGAACCATCTCGACAATCTCGACCGTCGCCTTGTCGGTGATGCGCAGGCCCGCCGCGAATTCCGACTTGATGCCGAGCTTGCTGAGCATGGCGCCGATCTGCGGGCCGCCGCCGTGCACCACCACGGGATTCACGCCGGACTGTTCGAGCAGGACCATGTCGCGGGCGAAGTCGCGCGCGACCTTCTCGTCGCCCATGGCGTGGCCGCCGTATTTCACCACCACGATCGCATCATCATAACGCAGCATGTGGGGCAACGCGCGAACGAGCGTTTGCGCCGTTGTGTTGGCTGCATCGATCTGTGTCTTGTCGGTCATGGCTGCGTCCGGTGAAATCAGCCCGCCTATCTAGCGGGGCGGCGTGACGATCTCAATGCGGGTCACAGGACGCCGAAACGCTTGAACCATTCGAGCATCCTCCGCCACGCGTCCTCCGCCGCCTCCTTGCGGTAGCTCGACCGGAAGTCGGCGTGGAAGCCGTGTGGCGCGCCGGGGTAGATGTGGAATTCCGCCGTCTTGCCGGCTTCCTTCAGTCTGTCCTGCATCTCCTCGACCTGCATGACGAGGATGCCCTGGTCGGCTTCGCCGTAGAGGCCGAGCACGGGGGCCTTCATGTCGGCGGCCTGGTCCAGCGCGCTCTTCGGCCAGATCGCCTTCTGCTCCGGCGGATCCTCGACCGGCCCGTAGAAGGCGACGCCGGCCCTGGGCGGGTGGGCGGAGGCGGAATATTGCCAGACGGCGCGCCCGCCGCGGCAGAAGCCGACCATGCCGAGCCGCGCAACGTCGCCGCCTTCAGCCTTCGCCCAGGCGACGGTGGCGTCAAGATCGGCGATCATCTCGGCGTCGGGCTTGGCGTTGACGATGGCGAAGACCTTCGAGAAATCCGTCTGCGCCGGCAGGTCGACGCCGGCGCGGAAATAATAGTCGGGCGCGACCGCAAACGCCCCCGCCTTGGCCAGCCGGCGCACGACGTCGCGGATGTATTCGTGCAGGCCGAGCGCCTCCATGGCCACCAGAACGACCGGCGGGTTCGTCGCCTTTTCGGGCCGCGCGAAATAGACCGGCATCTGGCCGCCCGTCACGGCGACCTTGCCCTCTCCGGTCGTCAGCCCGGCCGTATCGGTGCGGATCGCGTCGGCCCGCACGGGGCCGGCCGACAGCGCATAGCCTGCGGCCGCCGCGGACGACGCCCGCATGAAGCCGCGGCGCGAGACCGGCGGCGGCGTCCACAATCCCTTGATGTCGGCTGGCAGGTTCATGCGCGCTTCTCCTTCGCCGGGGAGACTATTACGCGCCGCGCTCCTCCAGCAATTGCGCGATGGCCGCGCGCAGTTCGGGCACGCCTTCGCCGGTCTGGCTGGAGGTGAACAGCACGTGCGGATAGGCGGCAGGACGCTTCGCGATCTTCTGCTGAGTCTCGGCCAAAAGGCGCTCGATGTCGCCTTTCTTGACCTCGTCCTTCTTGGTCAGGACGAGCGCGTAGGAGACGGCTGCGGCGTCGAGCGCATCGAGCATCTCCTCGTCGACCTTCATCACGCCGCGCCGGCCGTCGATCAGCACGTAGACGCGCAGAAGCTTGGCGCGCCCGCGCAGATAATCCTTCATCAGACCGTCCCAGGACGAGATCTTCGTCTTGGAGACGGCGGCATATCCGTAGCCGGGCATGTCGACGAGGCGCGCGCGCTCCACACCCTCCGGGTTCCTGCGGCCGAGCGCGAAGAAATTGAGCTGCTGGGTGCGGCCGGGCGTGTGCGACACGCGCGCCAGCGTCTTGCGGCCGGTGAGCGCGTTGACCAACGACGACTTGCCGACGTTGGAGCGGCCGGCGAAGGCGAATTCCGGCGGTCCGCCCGGCGGCAGGTCGCCCTGCTTGGCCGCCGCCCAGATGAAGTCGCAGGCGCCGGCGAAGAGCTTGCGGCCCTGTTCGGTGAAGTCGGGTTGGTTGTCTAAGCCCTCCCCCCTTGCGGGGGAGGGTTGGGAGGGGGGTCGGCTGTCAGCGGCGCTCATTGATCGAACCCCCACCCCGGCGCCTTCGGCGCCGACCCTCCCCGCAAGGGGGAGGGTTCATGCTGCACGCCAGACTCGATCACGCCGGCTTGCGCTTGAACGTCTTGGCGAGATTGTCCCAGAGCTCGAAGGGCACGCCCGCGCGCTTCATGATGAAGCCCTGCTGCGCCACCGACAGCAGGTTGTTCCACGTCCAGTAGATGACGAGGCCAGCCGGGAAGGAGCCCATCATGAAGGTGAAGATCACCGGCATCCAGGCGAACATCTGGCGCTGCACCGGATCGGTCGCCTCGGGGTTCATCTTCATCTGCACCCACATCGACACGCCCATCAGCAGCGGCCAGATGCCGAGCCACAGAAAGTGGCCGAACACCGGCACGTGCGTGGGGTCGAACGGCAGCAGACCGAAGAGATTGAAGACGTTGGTCGGGTCGGGCTGCGACAGGTCCTTCACCCATCCGTAGAAGGGCGCCTGCCGCATTTCGATCGTGACGAACAGGACCTTGTAGAGCGAGAAGAAGACCGGGATCTGGATCAGCATCGGCAGGCAGCCGGCGACCGGATTGACCTTCTCGCGCTTGAACAGCTCCATCTGCTCCTGCTGCTGCTTGACCTTGTCGTCGGGGTATTTGGCCTGCAGCTCCTTGAGCTGCGGCTGCAGCGCCTTCATCTTCGCCATCGACAGGTAGGACTTGTTGGCGAGCGGGAAGAAGGCGAGCTTGACGATGACGGTGACGGCGAGGATCGCGAGGCCGAAATTGCCGAGCAGCTTGTAGAGGAAGTCGATCAGCTTAAACATCGGCCGGGTGATGAAGTAGAACCAGCCCCAGTCGATCAGCAGGTCGAACTTGGCGATGCCCGGATTCTGCTGATAGCGGTCGAGAAGCTGCGAGACCTTGGCGCCGGCGAAGACATAGGTCTTGGCCTCGCCGGTCTTGCCGGGCTCGATCGTCTCGGCCTGGCCGAGCGCGTCGGCCTGATAGGACTTCACCGTCGCGCCGCCGCCGGAGAGGCGGCCGTCGAACGGCTTGGTCTGCTCGGGGGCGACCGCGGCGGCCCAGTACTTGTCGGTGAAGCCGACCCAGCCGCCCGTTCCCTTGAACGTCTTCTGGCCGTTCGTTTCCTTCTCGATCTTGTCGTAGGCGTATTCCTGCACGCCGGAATCGCCGACGACGCCGATCAGCCCCTCGTGCAGCACGGAATAGCCAGAGGTCTCAGGCTTGCCGTGACGCGAGACGAGCGAGAAGGGGTAGAGCGTGACCGGCTTGTCGGTCTTGTTCTCGACCGAGTCCTGGACGGTGAAGAGATAGTCCTGGTCGACGGACACCTTGCGCTTGAAGACCAGTCCCTGGCCGTTATCCCAGGTGAGCGTGACCGGCGTGGAGGCCGTGAGCCGCGCGCCATCGGCGGTCCAGACGGTGTCCGGCCCCGGCAGGGCGGCCTTCTCGCCGGCCGCCGGCACGAAGCCGATCTCGGCGTAGAAGGGGTGCGGCGAGCCGGACGGCGAGAGCAGCTCGATGGTCGGGCTCTTGGGGTCGACCGTCTCGTGATATTTCTTCAGGCGCAGGTCGTCGATGCGGCCGCCCTTGAGCGCGATCGAACCCGACAGGCTTTCGGTGTCGACGGGCAGCCGGGGGCTGGCGGCGAGCGCCTCGTCGCGGGATTTCACGACGCCCGGAACGGTCGAAGCGGGCGCGCTGGGCGAGCCGGCGGCCGGCGAGCCCGCGGGGGTCGGGGCGTCGGCGCCGGGACGCGGGGGAAGCGATTGCTGCTCCTTCACCTCGGCGCGCTGCTGCGTCAGCTTGGGCGCGCCGACGAAATATTGCCAGCCGACCAGAACCATCACCGACAGCGCGATCGCGAGAAACAGGTTCTTGGTGTCGTTGGTCATGACGAGGGGGGCCTGGCTTTCGGGCGACGTTCCCGCACGGGCGCGGCGAGCGCTGCGGACATGTCGGACATCAATTGGGCGAAGGGAAGGTCGATCGCGCTTTCGCGCGCGACGAATACATAATCGCGGCCCGCGGGCGCCGAAAGAGCCGCGCCGAGCCGCAGCGCCTCGCGCAGGCGCCGCCGGATGCGGTTGCGCCGCACGGCCGAGGCGAAGGTCTTCTTTGTAACGGTAATGCCGAACCGGGCCGGCGCTTCCGCGGGCGTCTTGTCGGCGGGGAGGCCGACCTGCAGAACGAAAGCGGAGGCGTGACGGCGCGCGCCACGGGCGGCGGCCAGAAAATCCTTGCGCTTCTTGAGGCGAAGGGGCGCCGCGCCGCCGCTGGTCATGTCAGCTCCGATCCGAACCAAGCGCGCCTGCCGCGATCATGGCGGTCGGGCGGCTTCAGGCGCGTCCGATCAGGCCGACAGCTTCTTGCGGCCGCGGGCGCGACGGGCGGCGATGACCTTGCGGCCGCCGACAGTCGCCATGCGCGAACGGAAGCCGTGACGGCGCTTGCGCACGAGCTTGGAAGGTTGATAGGTCCGCTTCACGGGATCTCTCCGAAAATTGCGCGGGCGCCAAACCGAGAGGCGCAAAGACAGCGCCCGACGTCGGCGCCGCCGAAATCGCTGCGGGCTTATAGGGGAAAGCCGGCGGACAAGTCAACGCGCAAGAGCAGCCGGGACAGGCCAATGCGTCACAAAGCGGACAAGCCGGACACATATGGCCGGGCTACATGCTCTCCGGGGCGAGGGAAGACAAGTCAGGCAAGGAGGCGGGCATGACCCAGCCGAACGACCGGCCGCTGCAGGACCGGCATCTCGACCACGATATCGACGACGAGGAGACAGAGGGCCTGCCCGAAGGCGAGGACGAGGGGTCGGACGACCCGGACGCCGCCGGAGAACCGGCTCTGGCTCCGACGGGCCGGTCGCGGGTCAAGAAAATGCCGTCGGCGCTGACCGGGCGAAAATACCGCAAGCGCGACCTCGTCAAGATCGACGAGATCCGGCCTTCGCTCGCCGAACGCATTCGCCGCGATTATCCGGACCTGCCGCGCAACGCCAAGATCAGCCTCGGCGAGCTCGCCCGCTACCGGATGCTCTACGTCGAGGAACTGCTCCAGCAGGAGCACGGCGAGTTCACCGAACTCGACCGGCAGGTCGCCGAAAGCATCTCGAAGCAGGACACGATCGCGGAGAATACGGAAGAGGAATACGAGGAGCACCGCACGTTCGGCGAGCGCCTGTCCGATCATCTCGCCAGTTTCGGCGGCTCGTGGGCCTTTCTGATCTCGTTTGGCGTCCTGCTGCTGATCTGGATGGGCTTCAACGCCATACGCGGCGAGGCCGCCGCGTTCGATCCCTACCCGTTCATCCTGCTCAACCTGATCCTGTCGTGCCTCGCCGCCATCCAGGCGCCGATCATCATGATGAGCCAGAAGCGGCAGGAGGAGAAAGACCGGCAGCGCTCCTACAACGACTATCGCGTGAACCTGAAGGCCGAGCTGGAAATCCGGCACCTGCACGAGAAGATCGACTATCTGATCTCGCGCCAGTGGCAGCGCATGTCGGAGATCCAGCAGGTGCAGCTCGAAGTGCTGCACGAGGCCGGACGACGCACGAAGGTCAAATCCGCGAAGTCCGCCGGCGCAGACAGCGTGGACGCGCCCGGCGACGGAGACACGCGCGGCGGCGCGTGAGCCGCCTCAGCGCGTCAGGCGACGGCTGAGGATATTGTTGGCGATCTGCTGGAAGGTCGAGACGATTGCGTTCGCGTCGTTCGCGATGAAGGCGTTCTCGCGCCCGCTCGCGCAGGATTGCAGGACATCAATCCCGGTCTGGTCTATCGGGTTGCTCGAAACCGAGAAGCCGACCGTGTAGACGTGCACGCCCACCGCCTTTGCGTTGGTGCAGGCTTCCAGAAGGGCCGCATCCATCTGCGCGCGATAATTGGCCGACGTCGTCGGACCTGCCGCGGTTCCGCCGTAGGTCGACACGCGATTGTTCACGTAGAAGCCCAGCGCCGAATACATCGACTGGTAGGGCGAATAGGGATTGGCGACCCAATGATCGAACCCGTCGGTCATCAGCACGATGACCTTCGTGTTGTTCGGCTGGCCGTAGGGCTTGGGCTTCTTCGCGCCGATGCTCGAACCGTTTCCGCCTGAATTGGCGAAGGGTCCGTTCGGCGAGATCGTCCGCCACGCCCACATGAAACCGGGCAGCAGGGACGTATCGCCGTTCGGCGCCATTTTCGTCAGCGCGCCGCCGGAGCCGGTCACGGCGGACATGTCGTTGGTGAGCGTCATCAAGGGCGCGATAGAGCAGCCGAGGTTGGGGCCAGCGGCAAAGCGGCCCGACCCGCCGTTGACGCCGGAAATGGCGCTGAGCACGCTGGCGACGGTCTGGCCCTTGTACTTGCAGAGCTTGTTCGCGCCACTGCCGTGCGAGATCGGGTCGGCGGCGTCGGCGGTCTCGTAGACATCGCCCGACGCGCATATGCCGCCGGTATCGTTCAGGTAGGAATTGAACGAATAATATTGCGCGCCGCACGCCGGGGTGGCCGGATACTGGCCCGAAGGGGTAAAGGCATAGCAGGCGCCGCCGCTGGCTGCGCCGGCGTCGTCAGGCGAGACGAAGGGCACGAACAAGGTATCGGGTTTGCTGGACGAGGGCGGATCGTCCGTCGTCAAGAAGGGGGCCGGCCGTTCCTCGACGCATCCGCCCCAGGTCGCGCTCATGGCCGACAACAGGTCGAAGCGCGAGCCCGGAGACCAGGGCGCGCCAGAAGGCCGGGTAAAGTTCTGCCAGTGGATCGACGACTGGCCGAAGCGGTCGAGCCAGTAAGCGTTGCCCTTGTAGTAGTAGTCCGCGCCGACGTTGACCGCGCTGGCGAAGGGCACCACCGAAATCGCCGCGTTCGGCTTGCTCGGGTTCGGGTTGACGACATTGACCAGATTGGTCGCAGCGGTCACCAGCGCTTCCATCTTGCTCGGGCCGCCGGCCGATTCCGCCATCGAGCCGGTATTGTCGAGCGCAAGCGCGATTTCGAATGTCGCATTGTTGGCGGCGCAGGCCGACGCGCTGACCTGGCCGTTCTGCATCATGAACGGCAGCAGCATCTTGAGTATCAGCGACGTATCGAGGCAGAGCTGCCCGTTGGAGCCCTTCTTGAGCGCCATCTTCGGGGTCTGGCCCGGCATGGCGCCATTGAGCGCGCGGCTCACCGCGTCGTTCGTCTCCTTGGTGATCCTGCCGCTGCCGGCATAGCTCGGCACGCCTGCGAGGATCGCGGAGTCCGCCGCGGACTGGAGTTCCGCTTTCTTGCCGGTGAGGCGCGTGTAGTCGATCGCAGCCCCGACCGCGCCGAGGATGACCAGCAACGACATGCTGAAGATGATGGCGACCGCGCCCTCATCCGATCGACGAAAATCCGAAAGTGCGCGCACTGACCGCCTGCGGATACGACACGCGCCCCCAATGACGCGTTCGCCCACTTAGCCGCCCAATGCCTTAGATAAAGGTAAAAAGCGATGTTGCAGCGCGCGGCTCCGTCGCCGGCGGTCTGGCCGGTCGCGCCGGATCGTTAACGAAATGTTCCCCGAAACGCGTCTACTTGCCGCCGACGATCCGGGCGATGACACGCGCGGTATAGTCGACCATGGGCACGATGCGCGCGTAGTTCAGCCGGGTCGGGCCGATCACGCCCAGCACGCCGACCACGCGGCGGTCGCTGTCGCGGAAGGGCGCCGCGATCATCGACGAGCCAGACAGCGAGAAGAGCTTGTTCTCCGAGCCGATGAAGATGCGCACGCCCTCGCCCTGCTCGGCCCGCGACAGCAGGTCGATCACCTCGGTCTTGGTCTCGAGATCGTCGAACAGCAGGCGGATTCGCTCGAGATCCTCCATCGCGGTGAGGTCCTCGAGCAGGTTGCCCTGCCCGCGCACGATAAGCTGGCGACGGGGCCCGTCGAGGCCCGCCCAGCTCGCCAGCCCCGCCTCGACCAGGCGCGCAGTCAGCTCGTCCAGCTCCGCCTCGACCAAACGGCGGCTGACCTCCATTTCGGCGCGCACCTGTTCGAGCGTGCGTCCGCGGATGCGCGCGTTGAGATAATTGCCCGCGGTCACAAGCGCGGAATGCGGGAGGTCCGGGGGAATCACAAGGACGCGGTTCTCGACGGAGCCATCCTCCGACACCAGGACCGCCAGCGCGCGGCCGGGATCAAGCCGCACGAATTCGATCTGGCGCAGGCGGCGGTCGTCTTTGGAGGTGACCACCACGCTGGCGCCGCGGGTGAGGCCGGAGAGAAGGCTGGAGGCCTGCCCCAGTAGAGCTTCCAGTCCCGCGTCGGCCGGCTGTCCCGCGACCTGGCTCTCGATGCGGATACGCTCGTCGACCGAAAGCTCGCCGACCTGCAGCAGGGAGTCGACGAAAAAGCGAAGCCCCGTCTCGGTCGGCAGGCGTCCGGCGCTGGTGTGGGGCGCATAGACCAGCCCCAGTTCCTCGAGATCCTGCATGACATTGCGGATCGAAGCCGGCGAAAGCGTCATCGGCAGGATGCGCGACAGGTGCCGCGATCCCACCGGCTCGCCGGAATCGAGGTATGACTCGACGATCGACTTGAAAATGTCGCGCGAACGGGAATCCAGGGCGCCGAGCGCGCCTGTGGTCCTGTCCTGATGTTTTGGCGCGCTCTTTCCGTTCATGCCCGACATGCCCGGAAAATGGCGGTCCCGGCGGACGATGACAAGTGTGTTTGCATGCGGGCGCGCAAGCCGGCCGATCGAATCTATTGACGCTCGCGCGACCGCTCTCTAGCGTCTGGCATGCTAGCACTGGCGCTGTTGAACGCCAGACAAACCGGGCCGGGGGAAAGCACGTTGGCTGTCCAGACGAGCGAAAAAACTTCTGCGCGGAAGCGGCTGACCGCCGACCGTGCGCGGCGCACGTCGAAGGCCGACCAGGTCTATTCCGAGATCAAGGAGGCGATCCTGTCGGGCGCGCTCGCGCCCGGCGGGGCAATCGACAAGCTCGCGCTCTGCGCCAAGCTCGGCGTCTCCCGCTTTCCGGTGACGGCGGCGATCAACCGGCTGGCCTTCGAGCGGCTTGTCGTGATCGAGCCGCAGCATGGCTCTTTCGTCGCCAAGATCGCGGCCAACGACGTTCGCGAATGGATGATGATCCGCCGCGCGCTGGAGGCGGAGATCGCCAGCGAAGCCACGCGCGGATTGCCGGGCGACACGCATCGCGAGATCGAGCGCAACCTGCGCTACCAGCAGGCCGCCGCCGAGGCCGGCGACGTCGCGGGCTTCTACACGCTCGACGTCGAATTCCACAAACTGATCGTCGACGGGCTGGCGCTTCGCCATGCGCGCGAAATTCTCGATGGCCTGCGTTCGCATCTCGAACGCGTGCGCCGCATTGCGCTTTCGCCGCCCGGACGCCTGCCGACGGCCTGCGCCGAGCACAAGCGCATCTACGATGCGATCGTGGCGCGCGACGCCGCGGGCGCCGGGGGCGCCATGCGCGCGCATCTCGACGAAACGACGGCGACCTTCGAACGGATCGCCGAGCAGAACCCCGACAATTTCATCGGCTGAGGCTTCCATGCTGGACACCAAGTCCCCGCGCGCGCTGCGCCTGAACGACGCCGACAATATCGTGGTGGCGGTCGATGGCTTTGCGCCGGGTTTCGTCTACCAGAACGCGACCGCCAGCGAGCGCGTGCCGCGCGGCCACAAGATGGCGATCGCGCCGATCGCGGCCGGCGAACCCGTGCGCAAGTTCGGCCAGATCATCGGCTTCGCCTCCAGGCCGATCGCGCCCGGCCAGTGGGTGCACGAGCACAACGTCGAGTGCCGCGACTTCGCGCGCGACTACGCCTTCGCCCAGGAAGCGCGGAACGAAGAGCTTCTGCCGGAAAACGAACGCGCAACATTCGAGGGTTTCCGCCGCGCCGGCGGCAAGGTCGGCACGCGCAACTACATTGCGATCCTCACCTCGGTGAATTGCTCGGCCTCGGTCGCGCGCTTCATGGCGGAGGAAATCCAGCGCTCCGGCCTGCTCGACCAATATCCCGGCATCGACGGCGTCATCCCGCTGACGCATGGCGGCGGCTGCGCGCTCGATGTGAAGGGCGAGGGCTACGAAGTCCTCAAGCGCACGCAATGGGGCTACGCAGTCAATCCGAACGTCGGCGGCGTCGTGATGGTCGGGCTCGGCTGCGAGGGCTTTCAGATCTCGCGCTTCAAGGAAGCGTACGGGCTGAAAGAATCCGACACGTTCCGCTCGATGACCATTCAGGAAGTGGGCGGCACGAAAAAGACTGTCATGGCCGGCGTGGACGCGATCAAGTCCATGCTGCCGCCGGTCGCCAAGGCGCAGCGCGAGACGTGCCTTGCCTCGGACCTGATTCTTGCCCTGCAATGCGGCGGCTCGGACGGCTATTCCGGCATCACGGCCAATCCGGCGCTCGGCGCCGCCGTCGACGAACTCGTGCGGCACGGCGGCACCGCGATCCTGTCGGAGACGCCGGAAATCTACGGCGCCGAACACCTGCTGACGCGGCGCGCGGCGAACACGGCGGTCGGCGAGAAGCTCGTCTCCACCATCCGCTGGTGGGAGGACTACACCGCCCGCAACAGGATGGAGATGAACAACAACCCCTCGCCCGGGAACAAGGCGGGCGGGCTCACCACCATTCTCGAGAAATCGCTCGGCGCAGCCGCCAAGGGCGGCACGACGACTATGCGCGCGGTCTACGATTACGCGGAACTCGTGACCGAGAAGGGTTTCGTCTTCATGGATACGCCCGGCTACGATCCGGTGGCCGCCACGGGCCAGGTGGCAGGCGGCGCCAACCTGCTGGCGTTCACCACCGGCCGTGGCTCGGCCTATGGCTGCAAGCCGACGCCGTCCTTCAAGCTCGCCACCAATACCGACATCTATCGCCGCATGATCGACGACATGGACATCGACTGCGGCGAGGTGCTGGACGGCGTCTC
>CAMFKC010000006.1 GCA_945956975.1 uncultured Methylocystaceae bacterium
GGACATTCCAACTTTGCGGCTACACTGCCCGAGTTGATAATCAGAATTATGGAACATTTCCGAAATCCGTGACCCAAAATACCGATTATGGAATACGGGCTCCGCGGCCCATGGTATCATCGGTCGTCCCTAGTTGCAGTAGCTCCACCTCGTTTCCTTTCGGCCAATTGGCCCCGGGCGAGGGCTGCTATCGGCGTCACCGCTGCGGTCATGCAGCGAGATGCTCGAAGAGCCTGGCGACGGCTTCGGCCCCGGGATCGGCATGTCCCTCCAGCTGTCTGGCGTTGATATAGGTCGCGCGACCGGCGTTGGCCTTGATGAAGGTCGCAGTGAGATCGGCGCCTGCACGCGCGGCGATGGCGGCTGAGCCCACCCCCTTTTCGAGGACATCCAGGCCGGGCGAAAGGGCGTCGACCATCGTGCTATCACCGAGGCGCGCACCGCCCATTTACTGCATCCGGCAAGGCCGGCTTTGAGCGCATCGGTCGTGGCCAGGCCGCCTTTAGGATGGGGTTAGCTTATGTCAGTCGCAAGAAGACGTTCCGGCTCACCCCAACGGCCGGCGCGCCGCCGTGCCGGACGCGCGTTCGTCATCGCATGGCTCGCCGCAGGCTGCGCGCTGGCGGCCACCATGTTCGTAGCCGACATGGCGTGGGGCGGGCCTACGGCCTCCGAAACCTCGCGTGGCAGCTCGTGCACGTCTGCAGCATGAGGTGGTAGGCGTGCTCGGCGGGCACGGCGGCAGCATCTCGCGAGGCTTCGGCCTTTGGAGCGAAGGGGCTTCCGAGAAGCGTTCCGCGCATCCTCGTGTCCGGACCAAGCCGGTCGGGATTCCGGTCCGCCGCGGCGAAAAGCGCCGCCGCATAGGCTTCAAGGTCGTCGGCGAGCCTGCCGAATTCCTCGGCTGACGACGAAATCATGTCCGCATCGGCTTTCGAATCCGACTGCCGCCCGCCGCCGAAATCTTCGACCAGGCGGCGCCCCGCATGGGTCCGGATGTTTTCCGCATCCTCCTTGAACTCCGCCTGCGAGTACGGCCTCCTTCCCTCGAACAGCTCGCCGGCGGTCAGGCAGACGTCAGCCAGCCGTTTCAAGAGACGCCTCCCTGGTAGTCGCGCTCTCGGTCGCGGGGGCGAGCCTCCATCCCTTCGCGAGAGCATAGACGGCCGGGATGACGACGAGCGTCAGCACCGTGGACGACATCATGCCTCCGATCATCGGAACCGCTATCCTCTGCATGATCTCCGATCCCGTGCCGGTGCTCCAGAGGATGGGAATCAGGCCGGCCATGATAGCCACGACCGTCATCATCTTCGGGCGCACGCGCTCGACGGCCCCGACGACGATCGCCCCGTGCAGGTCGGCCCGCGTGAGGTCGCGGCCTTGGGCGGCGCATCGCCCGCGCTCCTCCGCCAGCGCGTGATCCAGATAGATGAGCATGATCACCCCCGTCTCGGCCGCGACGCCCGCGAGCGCTATGAAGCCCACCGCGACGGCGACCGACATGTTGAAGCCCTGCCACCACATCAGCCAGATGCCGCCGACCAGGGCGAACGGCAGTGAGAGCATCACAATCAGGGTCTCCGTCAGGCGTCGGAAGTTGAGGTAGAGCAGCAGGAAGATGAGGGCCAGCGTCAGGGGCACGACGAGGGCCAGTCTCGCCTTCGCCCGCTCCAGGTACTCGAACTGGCCGCTCCAGCCCAGAGAGTAGCCCGGAGGCAGACGGACCTCGCCTTCGACCGCAGCCTTCGCCTCCGCCACGTAGCCGCCCAGGTCGCGGCCTGCGATGTCGACGAAGACGTAGACGGCGAGCTGTCCGTTCTCGGTCCTGATCGACGTCGCCCCTCTCGTGAGCTCGATCCTGGCGACGTCTCCGAGCGGGACGGTTCCGCCTCCCGGAAGGCCGACGAGAACGTCACGGCCGATGGCCTGCGGGTCGCTGCGGTAGTCGCGCGGGTAGCGGACGGCGACCGAGTACCGCTCGCGGCCTTCGACCGTGGTCGTCAGGGTTTCGGAGCCGAGCGCCATGCCGACGACGTCCTGGACGCTGTTGACGGTCAGGCCGTAGCGCGCGAGCGCCGCCCGGTCGGGGACGACGTCGAGGTAGTAGCCGCCGATGACGCGCTCGGCATAGGCCGACGACGTTCCCGGCACCTTCCTGAGGACGGCCTCGACGTGGCGGGCGACCTTCTCCATCTCGCCCAGGTCCGTTCCGAAGACCTTGACCCCGACCGGGGTGCGGATCCCCGTGGACAGCATGTCTATGCGCGCCCGGATCGGCATCGTCCAGGCATTGGAGACGCCGGGGAACTGAAGCGCGGCGTCCATCTCCTGCCGGAGCGTTTCGACCGTCACGCCCGGCCGCCACTCGTCCTTCGGCTTCAGGGTAATGATGGTCTCGAACATCTCGGTCGGTGCGGGATCAGTCGCCGTTAGCGCCCTGCCCGCCTTCCCGAACACGGTCTCCACCTCCGGGAAGGACTTGATGATCCGGTCCTGCATCTGCATGAGCTCGGCGGCCTTGGTGACCGAAAGGCCGGGCAGCGTGGTCGGCATGTACATGAGCGTGCCCTCGTCGAGCGCGGGCATGAACTCGCTGCCGAGCTGCCGGGCCGGCCACGCGGTGACCGCCAGGGCGGCAAGCGCTACGACGATCGTCAGCGTCCTGGCCTTCAGCACCCCGGCGATGATGGGGCGGTAGACCCAGATCAGCACCCGGTTCACGGGGTTCCTGCGCTCGGGAATGATCCTGCCCCGCACGAAGACGACCATGAGCGCCGGCACGAGCGTCACGGACAGTATCGCCGCAGCCGCCATCGCGAACGTCTTGGTGAACGCCAGCGGGCCGAACAGGCGGCCTTCCTGGGATTCCAGCGTGAAGATCGGCAGGAAGGACACAGTGATGATCAGGAGGCTGAAGAAGAGGGCCGGCCCCACTTCGGAGGCCGCTTCCACAAGGACATAGAGACGCGGCTTGTCGGGAGGCGCCCGTTCGAGATGCTTGTGGGCGTTCTCGATCATCACGATGGCTGCGTCGATCATCGCGCCGATGGCGATGGCGATGCCGCCCAGGCTCATGATGTTTGCTCCGATGCCGAGCATGCGCATCGCCGCGAAGGCCATCAGGATGCCGACCGGAAGCATGACGATCGCCACGAGAGCGCTCCTGACATGCATGAGGAAGACTACGGTCACGATCGCGACGACGACCGACTCTTCAAGCAGCGTCCCCTTGAGCGTCTCGATGGCGGCCTCGATCAGCCGCGAGCGGTCGTAAACGGGGACGATCTCCGCGCCTGCAGGCAGGCTGGCCTTCAGCGCGTCGATATTGCGCTTCGTGTTTTCGATGACCGTCAGCGCGTTCGATCCGTAGCGCTGCAGCACGATGCCCCCGGCGACCTCGCCGTCTCCGTTCAGCTCCGTGATGCCGCGGCGCTCGTCAGGTACGAGTTCGACCCTGGCCACGTCCGCCAGCCGCAGAGGCACTCCCTTTTCGGACCTCAGCACGACGTTTTCGATGTCCGCGACGCCATGGAGGTAGCCGCGTCCGCGCACCATGTATTCGAACTCGGAAAGCTCGACCGTCCGGCCTCCTACGTCGCGGTTGCTGGCCTTCACCGCCGACGCTACTTCGCTCAGGCCGACGCCCTGCGCCTTCAGCCTGGCAGGATCTACGACGACGGAATACTGCTTCACGAAGCCGCCGACGCTCGCGACCTCCGCCACGCCCTCGGACCGCGAAAGCGCGAACTTGACGACCCAGTCCTGCAGCGAACGGAGTTCTGCAAGGGACATCTCCTTGGCGATCACCGCGTACTGGTAGACCCAGCCGACGCCCGTGGCGTCGGGGCCGAGCGTCGGGACGACGCCTTCGGGCAGACGGCTTGCGGCGGCGTTCAGGAACTCGAGCACGCGGCTTCTCGCCCAGTACGGATCGGTGCCGTCCTCGAAGATCACGTAGACGAACGACACGCCGAAGAATGAGAAGCCCCGGACGACCTTGGATTTCGGGACCGTCAGCATCGAGCTCGTCAGCGGATAGGTGACCTGGTCCTCGACGACCTGGGGCGCCTGACCGGGATAGTCGGTATAGACGATGACCTGCACGTCGGAGAGGTCGGGGATGGCGTCGAGCGGGAGCGTCCGCAGCGCGTGGACGCCGCCGGCCGCCGCGAGAAACGCGCCGACGAAGACGAGCAGCAAGTTGCGCGCCGACCAGGAGATCAGGTGTGAGATCATGGCCGGGCGCCCCCCGCGGCGAGCGCGTTCAGCGCGGAGTTCAGATTGCTCTCGGCGTCGAGGAGGAAGTTGGCGGCGACGACCACGCGTTCTCCTGCCGTCAGTCCGGACGTCACCTCCGTCCTTTGGGCCGCACGGACGCCTACCTCGACGTCGCGCGGTTCGAACCTCCCCTCGCCCTTGTCGATGAAGACGACCCGCCTGCTTCCCGTGTCGACGATCGCGTCGTTCGGCACGGAGACGACCGGATCCGGCCGGCCGGTTGCTATCTCGACGGTGCCGAACATGTTGGGAAGAAGCCTGCCGTCCGGATTGGGCAGCCGGATCCGCACCCTGGCGGTCCTCGTCTGCTCGCGGATCTCGGGCTCCACCAGCTCGACCACGCCACGGACCGTCGCGCCGGGCCGGGCGCCGACTGCCACCGTCGCCTCCGCTCCGACCGCGACGGCGGCGAGCTGGCTTTCCGGAACGTCGGCCACCATCCAGACTTCGCGGATGTCGGCGATCCTGAACAGGACGTCGCCGGGCTCGGCCATGCTGCCCGGCGTGGTCGAACGCTCGACGACGATCCCGTCCACGGGGGCGTCGAACGAGATGCTGGACGGAACCTTCCGATCCCTGCGGATGGCCTCGACCATGCGGTCTGACATTCCGAGGTTGCGAAGCCTCAGGGCGCTCCCGGCAGTGTCGCCGCCTCCGGACACGACGTTGGCGTACTCGGACGCGGCCGTCGCGACGTCCTTCGAGTAGAACCTGAAGAGGGTTTCGCCGGCCTTCACGCGGCTGCCCGCCGTAACCGGGGCGACGTCCTCGACGAAGGAGTCGGAGCGCATGCTCACGGTGTGGATCCGGCGGTCGTCGAGCATGACCACGCCGGGGACCCGCAGCGTCGTCGGCAGGCTCTCCATCGTGACGTCCGCGGTCCTGACGCCGGTCCGCTGCAGCTTTCCGAGCGGAACCCGGACGGTCGACCCCTCTTCGGCCTCGCCCTCGTAGACCGGAACGTAGTCCATTCCCATCGAATCCTTCTTCGGCACCTTCGAGGTGTCGGGAAGTCCCATGGGATTGCGGTAGTACAGGATCTTCCGCCCAGACGCGGCAGCGCCTCCCGATCCGGCGTCGGAGACCTTCGCATCCGGCTGCGCGCCTTCCGCCGTTTCGCCCGGCTGCGCGCCTTCGGGCTTGTCGGCGAAGCTGACGTCCTCGCTTGCCCGCACCGGAAGATAATCCCTTCCGTCCGGCGTCTTCGCAGGCTCCGCAGACCATGCCGGGTCTCCATCGGGATGCCGATAGTAGACCACGGGGCCGGTTCCTGGAGACCGGGCCTCTTCTACGACTGCCGGCGCCTCCGCCGTCAGGAGCCTGAGGGCGACGACGTCGGGGACGGCGACCAGCCCCGAGCCGAGCAGGTATCCTCCCCCGCCACCGACGGCGAGGGAGCATGCGGACAGGAGCAAAGCGGCGGTCTTCACGGGAGGGCCTTCAGAACGACTTCGCCCTGCACGGTCTCGGGTTCGCCCTGAACCTTTGCGGCCACCTTGAAGCGCCAGCCGCCGGCCATCGACAGGTTGGTGCGGAAGCGGTAGACGCCCGGCTCGGTGGCGGGGAGGTTCTCTACCGAGGTGGTCATCATCTCCATGCCGTCGGGCGCCATGTCCATCCGGGTGGTGAAGATGACCGCCCCGGGCACTGGTTTTCCAGTCCGCTTGTCGACCAGCCTGACGGCCACTTCGGCCTGCGGACCGTGCTTCACCTCGGAAGCGATGGGCTGGAATTCGTAGTCGCTGGCCCCTGCGAGGGCGGCGCCCGCGGATACGGCAAGGAATGCGAGCGCGGCGGCGGCCGCCCGCACGGGTACGTTTCTGTTCTTCATGATTTCACATCTCGAATGCGCGGATACGCGCAGGATAAGGACGCGCCTCAACGTTCCCGGCAAGCGGGATGGTCGGACGCGGCGAACGAGCGTGAATCAGGCGCGCGGAGGTCTTGGAGGCGGTTCGACCAGCGCCGAAGCGAATTCTTCTCCCGCAAGGTGCGGAAAAGACATCGGCAGCGGAAGGACGACGGGCAGGCTCGCCGCAGCGGACAGGTTGCCGACGATCACCGTGGAGCATACCAGCGCTAGCGGACAGGACTTCATGCAGTCGGGGACCGCAGGCTTTTTCTCTTCCGGACAGCAGGGCATGTCCGCCATAGCTTCCTCGTCCGGAGACTGGTCCGCCATGTCCATCGTCATGCCCGTCATCGAGCCCGATGAAGCCATGGCGGCCGCGGCCGCGGTCACGCTCGCCGGTCCCATCAGGACGGCAAGCATGGCGAAAGCGCATAGAATGCGTTGGATGACCATGACCGGCTTCATGATTTCATTCTTGCACGACAGGCAGGCCGTTGTGAAGACGCCGGAGCGCCGTGCGCCATCCGGTCGCGACACCCCCTTCGGTACTCGCCCTTCGGCGACGGTCGCGACGAGGCTTGGAACGATGCCGGGAGGACGACGACGCCCTCCCGGCAGTTCGTTAGGCCGCCATCTGCTCGCAGCTATCGGCGCACTTCCGGCAGGCGTCCACGCAGCTCTGCATGTCGCCGACGCGCTCGCAGTCGTCGGCGCACTGTCTGCAGATTTCGGCGCACTCCCTGCACGTGTGCCTGTGGTGCTCGGTGCCGATCAGCATGAAATGGGCCGACGTCCGGCACATCTCGGCGCAGGCCATCATCAGCTTGAAGTGGGACGGCTCAGTGTGCTTGCCGCCCATCTCGAGACAATGCCCCATGGCCATCGACAGGCACTCGCTGTAGCAGGCGAGGCAGTTGTCGATGCATTCCTTCATCTGCGAAGACATGTGGTGCATCACTTGGCCTCCTTCTCGACCCAGGCGGTCAGTTCCTTGATCTCCTTGGTCTGGTCGTCGATGATCTTCTGGGCTTTCGCTTTGTTTTCGGCGTTCTTGCCGTACTTCAGCTCGATCTGGGCCATGCTGATCGCGCCCATGTGATGGGCGATCATTCCGCAGGCGAAGGTCACGTCCGGGTCCTTCTTCATCATACCCTGCATCATGTTCATGTTCATAGCCTTCATGCCGTCCATGGATTCCTTCTGGAATTCCGCCATGCCGGACATCTGGTGGCCCTGCATGGACATGTCGCCGCCCGACGACATCTCCGACTTGCACTTGTCCGGATAGGTCATCGGAGATGCGGACTGAGCCGAGGCGGAGATCGGCGCGGCCAGGACGGCTGCGGCGAGGAAGGAAGAAGCGAAGGCGGTCTTGATCACGGTGTTCATCTTGAACTCCTGTTTCGTGAGGTTTCGTTTCGAGATCACGAGGCGGGAGATCGTGGAGGCGGGTCGATCGCGGTCGCCAGCAGCAGAGGCTGTTCGACCTTGAGATAAGGATGGTGCCGGTGGCTGACGGCCAGTGGTAGGACAGGCGATGGAAGGCTCGGCAGCATCGGGCAGCAGTGCATGCTGTCGCAGCAGCCCGACGGGGTCGCGGCGCCGTGATGGTGTTCGGCAATCTTCTCGACGTGTACGGGCTGGCACGATGGCGAGGAAGCGAGCGCCGGGGCCATGGCGAACAGGTTCAGCATCACCATCGCAACGGCGACGGTGCACAGGACCGACCTGAGACCAAGCTTGAGGATCATCCGGAACTCCCGAGGTTGCTGTGAAAACATTCCGCTCGGGAGAAAGTTCCATCATCGGGGACGCAGGCGGAAGGAGATTCCTACTCCAGCGGCCGAAGCGAAATATTCCTCCTACCGAGCAGTTTCGAAGTGCAACGCGCCTTCGTAAATTAACCAATTCTTGAATATGACAAATAATAATCGACAACTGTGACATTTATGACATGCTCCCGCCGCAAAGGAATCGGATGAAGCCCCAGGCGGCGGCGGAGACAGGGATCCAGCTCTTGAAGTCTAATCTTACGAAGGAACCGGGACGCGTGGCGTCACGCATGGTCCCGCGCAGGGATTCGCGTCCGGCTGCCGGCCTCCTGGTCGGATGTCTTCTCGCTTTCGTCGGTTCGGCGGCGGGCGCCTCCGCCGAGGACCGCACCTTGAAGCTCTACTTCGGCCACACGGGCGAGCGGGCCGTCATCACCTACAAGCGCAACGGCGTCTTCGACCAGGCGGGCCTGAACCAGCTCAACCAGTTCCTGCGCGACTGGCGTGCGGACAAGAGCACGAAGATAGATCCCCGCCTGTTCGACATCGTCTGGGACATCTACAGGCGCAGCGGCGCGAGCGACTACATCAACGTCGTCTCCGGCTACCGGTCGCCGAACACGAACGCGATGTTGCGCACCCGTTCGTCGGGAGTAGCGAAGGAAAGCCAGCATACGCATGGCAAGGCGATGGACTTCTTCATCCCCGGCGTGAAGCTCGCGACGCTTAGGGCGCTCGCCATGCAGGAACAGGGCGGCGGCGTGGGCTACTATCCGACTTCCGGATCGCCCTTCGTCCATGTCGACGTGGGCGGCGTGCGTGCGTGGCCGCGGATGAGCCGTCAGGAGCTCGTCCAGCTTTTCCCGAACGGGAAGACCTTGCACATCCCAAGCGACGGCAAGCCGCTTCCGGGCTACGAGACCGCGGTCGCGGAATACAAGCGCAAGGGCGCCGGTGCGGCCGTCGAGATCGCGAGCTTCGGCGGTGGCAAGCGCAAGAGCTTCCTGGCCTCTCTGTTCGGAGGAAACGATTTCGAGGAGGAGGACGACGTCGCCGAGACCACCGGGGCGGCCACCGCCAAGCGCACGCCGCAGCTCGCTCAGCCGGAACAGTCCGTCGCCGTGGCTTCCGCGGAACCGGCGGCGAAGTTCGACGCACCGGTTCCGGCCAGGCGTCCGGACTCGACAACTCCCCTGACGGCGCTTCGTCCAACCATCCCCGCCGAGCCCCAGGCCTTCGCCGCTGTGACGACGGCCGCCGCGGGCAAGGTCGAGGATCCCGCCGGGTTCGAGGACCTTTCGGGCTATAGCATCCCGGTTCCAGTGTTCGCCTCCCGGCCGGCGCAGGCGGACAAAGTGATCACGGCATCGACTTCGAAGGCTGTCGAAACGCTCCAGACCTCGGCAGGCGCCGTACCTACGCCCCGCAGGGAATTGGCCGACGCGCTCGCGGCGCCGACGTCGTCCGAAGGCGTCGCGAAGACTTCGTTCAGGGCGAGCTACACGACCGATTACCCTGCCCAGAACGGCTTTAGGCCGGTGACCGCCGCCGCCACGTTCGACTTCGGCCGGTTCGGCGACCTTCCAGCGAAATAGGGCATCACGACGGAGATGCCTCGCCGTCACGCGGAAACACGATCCCGACCCTGAGACCGGGCGCGTTGTTGGCCAGTTCGATTTCCGCGTGGTGCAGTTCGCTTATCGCCTTCACCATGCTCAGCCCGAGGCCGGAGCCTTCGGTCGTCCTGCTCTTGTCGAGCCGGTAGAAGCGTTCCAGGACCCTGGAGCGCTCGGCTTCCGGAATCCCCGGACCATTGTCGCCGACGCTGAGTTCCAGGCCCTTATCATTGCTCGCCAGCCCGACAACGATCTTGCTTCCGACCGGAGTGTGGCGCATCGAGTTCGCGAGCAGGTTCGTCAGCATCTGCCTGATCAGGTCAGGGTCTCCGCGCATCCCGAACTCCCCGGCAGGAACCTTCGTCGTCAGGACATGTCCTTCCTCGGATGCGATGACTTCGTAGATTTCGTGAATCTCGCGGACGAGTCCGGCGAGATCGAACTCGACAAAGTGCGCCCTCCGGCTTCCGGACTCGAGCCTTGCTATGCGCAGCAGCGCGTCGAACGTACTGGCAAGAGACGACAGCTCGTGTTGCGCAGCAGCGACAGCGTTCTTCACCTCCTCGGGGTCGTCGCGGCCGAGCGCATCGTCGAGCGCGAGAAATGCGCGTCCGATCGGGGTCTTGAGATCGTGCGCGATGTCCGTGGTCACCTGCTTTAGGGCTGCGACGCTCGACTCAAGCCTTCCGAGCGCGACGTTGACTTCGCTGCAAAGAACGTCAATCTCGTCCATACGTGGCGACACCGCCAGCCGCCTCGACAGCTCGCCGTGACCGATCGCGTGGGCGGCCTGCGACAGGGCGAAGATGCGGCTGCGGGCGCGGTACCTCAGTCCGGTGGCGCCGAGCAGGCCGACGGCGAATACGATGGCCGTGGTCCATCCGAAGCTGAGCAGCACGATTCGTGCGAGCTGCTCGGTATCGTCCTCGCTCGTGCCGACGATCAGCTCGTTGTCGCCGAGCCGCCCCTTGAACAGCTTGTAGCCGGTCGACGCTTCCCGGCGGCCGTCCGGCGCAAGATTCGAGAAGCCGGACGGAACGTCGACGAAGGCCGCGTTTCCGGCGATAGCCCTCCCCTCAGCGTCGCGGAGGGCGTAGATCGTCTCCTGCCGCCTGATCGCCGGGCCGTGGCTCTCGATCATATCGATGGCTCCGGAGACGCCTCGGGCCCGGTATGCCGACTCGATCTCCCGATATCGCTCCATGACGGCCGCCTCCAGCCGGTCGTCAAGATATCTGAGCACCATCTGGTAGGCTACGACGTTCGCCGCGAGGTAGGCGCAGACGAAGAGCGAGCTGTAGATGATGGCGAGCCTGACCGCGGTGCTTTTGAAGAAGCTACCCCCGCGCATGAAGCGAATAGCCGATGTTGCGGACGGTATGGAGAAGAGGGAATTCGAATGGCTTGTCGATCTTCGCCCGCAGCCTGCTGACATGGGTCTCGACGACCGAGCTCTGCGGGTCGAAGTTGAAGTTCCAGATCCGCTCGAGGAGCATCGTCTTGGTGAGCACCCTGCCCTCGTTCCGCATAAGATGCTCGAGCAGCAGGAATTCTCGCGGCAGCAGTTCGAGGGGCGTGCCGCCTCGATGCGCGGTGCGTTTGACGAGGTCCATCTCCAGATCGCCGACGCGCAGGATCGTCTTCTCCGCCGAAATGGGAGGGCGGCGCATCAACGCGTTTATCCTGGCGACGAGTTCCGAGAACGCGAAGGGCTTCACGAGGTAGTCGTCGCCGCCGGCCTCGAGTCCTTCCACGCGTTCCTCGACCCCGCTCATCGCGGTCAGGAACAGGACGGGAGTGCGGACCGCGGCCGCCCGCATCGTCTTCACAACGAGAAGCCCGTCCAGGTCCGGCACCATACGGTCAACGACCATGACGTCGTAGGCGGACTGCAGCGAGGCCGAAAGACAGTCGCGGCCGTCCCGGACCCAGTCCACCACATGCCCCGACGCGCTCAATCCGCTTGACAGGTAGTCTCCGGTTTTCCGGTCGTCTTCCAGGAGCAGTATCTTCATTCAGGTCGATCCATCTTTGACTCGCCGCGCGTCGTCTCAGCCTGTGTGCAGAGCCGAACAATCTGGCTTTGTTGCGGCATGCATCTCCGAACATGCCGTCAGCCGCAGCTCTGGTCCATGGCCATCCGATCTCACAGAGCAATTCTTACAAATTTGTAAAGTTGGTGAAAGGATCGTGCGAACTGCGGCGCCTAAGAAACTACTGCACAACGCAGTGTTCAACTGTTCAACGAGGTCAAAATCATGAAAATTCACACTCTCGTCGTCACGGCTCTGCTCGCCGCAGCGTCTTCTTCCGCTTTCGCTACAGGCCCCTTGAGCGACAAAGCCAGCGATATCGACAGGATCGTTCAGGGGCACGGTAAGCCCGGCGATACCGCCACTGCCAAGTCTGACAATAACATCTCTTTCGAGGTGTTGCCGAATGGCCTCGTACGGCGCACGGATGCAAAATATGGAATAGTAACCATCCTAGACCCTAAGGCGGATGCCGCAGTGCGGCGCAGTCGATGATCTTTCACGATATGATATAGGTCATGGTTGATTAAGTGTCTTTGCGGCGATCAGATGCCGGTCTATTGAAGAACTGTACGACTGGTCACGAACAAATGCAGCATTCGAGAAAGATGTTTGCTGCATCGTGCCTGCGGTTGGGGGCGTGCGTCTAAGCCCGATCTTTTAAACGTGCCGCCGCGTTGTTGCGGCGGCATTATAAAAAATTTGGATAGAAGGTTCTGGAGCGCTTGACGCGCTCATTATGATTTGGCCTTAATTATGGAATGAGCGGGATGTATCGAATCACATCTAAAGCGTTGGCGATGCTGTTCAGGCTGGTGATGATCCTATCACTGGCTGGCTACAGTTTTTCCGCCGTGAACGCCGCGATGCATCCCACCAATGCCCCGGCAGTGATGCAGGTCGAGGACGATCATTCGTACCATCACGACAGTGGCGGTCACGAAACGATGGCTCAGTCTGATCACCACGGCGACATTCATAACCACGGCAGCCCTGAGAAGGGCAAGAACTCCTGCTGCAAGGACTACTGCGGCGTCGCAGCCATCGCCTGCTCCAGCTCCGCCCTCTCTCATCCGCGCGTGGTCTCCATCCACGAGCTTGCCGACGACACGAGTGCGTTCGGCCAGGCGCCCAGCCTCCACCGTCCGCCTAACATCTGAGAACTAGCACCCGTCCCGCGGGTCTTGCTGTGCGTCCGCGCGCTTTCGCGTGGCGGCACAAACGCGATCTATTTCTCGGATTTTCACTATGAAACTCATGTTCCTGGTGGTCGCCATCCCGCTTGCGGCAAGCGGATGCGCCTCCACCCTGCCTGAAGTCGTAGCTTCCTCCGGCTACCCCGACACCGTGTCCGACGTTCGGCCAGTCCCCTACCAGAGCCCCGTTGGCGGCTATACCCAGCGCATGCCTGTCGATCCCAAGCCGTGGCGCGGTCTCAACGACGCGCAGGCTCCGAAGAAGAAGGGATGAGGCAATGACGCTACGCCATATCAAGCTTGTCTGCGCCCTCGTCCTTCCTCTCGCCGCCGCCGGATGCGTCACGACAGACTACGCCGCCAACGACGCGGGCTTCACGAACGCCTCACTGAAGAGCTCAGAAGCCACGGGCAAGCAGACCGTCTGGATCCAGAACCAGGCACAGGCACAGGCCACCCGTGACCGGGTCAAGGCGCTGTTGGCAAGGAAGACCATCGACGTCGAGACCGCCGTGCAGGTCGCGCTGCTAAACAACAAGGGCCTGCAGGCGTCCTATGCGGATCTGGGCGACAGCGCTGCCGATGCATGGCAGACCCAGCTCTCCGTCTTTCCGACATTCTCCGTCGGCGTGAGCGGCCTGGGCACGCCGGGCCTCGAAGCCTACAGGGTTCTGGAAGGAGCGATCGCCGCCAACATCCTGGCGCTCGCCACCTACGACCGGAACATCAAGCTCGCCGACAACCGCTTCCGGCAGGCCCAGCTCAGGGCGGCGATCGCCACGATCTCGCTTGCCGCCGACACGCGGCGGGCGTGGATCAACGCCGTCGCGGCATCGGAGAACGCCGACTATCTGAACCAAGCAAAGATTGCCGCCGACGCCTCCTCCGAACTTGCCAAGAAGATCGGCGAAGCGGGCTCCATGCCGAAGGGCGAACAGGCCCGTGAGCACGTGTTCTACGCCGAGCTGACGGGCGACACGGCCAAGGCCCGGCTGACCGCCAAGCTCGCCAAGGAGGAACTGGTCCGGCTTATGGGGCTGTCTGGAGCGGACGTCGACTTCCAGATTCCCAACCGGCTTCCGAACCTGCCGAAGGCGCTCATCAAGCGGGACGACATCGAGGCCGAGGCCATCCACAAGAGGATGGACCTGCAGGTCTCACGGCTCGAGCTTCAAGCTACGGCGAAATCCTACGACCTGACGAACGCGACGCGCATCGTGACGGACATCGAGTTGGTCGGCACCTGGGACAACGAACGTAAGTTAGAGAATGGTCAAATCCTGTCCGACACCTCCAAGACAGCATCCCTCAAGTTCACTATTCCGATCTTCGATTCCGGCCAGGCACGTCTACGCAAGGGCGAGCTTTCTTACATGCGAACGGCTAACCAGTTGGCTCAACTTGCGGTCAACGTTCGATCGGAGGCCCGTTCCGCCTTTGAGGCCTATAGGTCAAACTATGACATCGCCCAGCATTACCGGAACAATGTTCTTCCGCTGCGCAGCGCTATCGAGCAGCAGTCGATGCTCAAGTACAACGGTATGATCACCAGCACGTTCGAGCTCATCGCGGACACTCGCGACAAGATCACCTCCACAATTTTGGCCGTCAACGCGAAGCGCGACTTCTGGCTCGCCGAGGCGAACCTCGCTCCCGTCATCTACGGCGGCAGCGCCGGGCAGGCCGACGCGAAGGCCATACCCGCGGTCGGCCCCTGAGAAAGGAAAAGAGAATGTTCAGCAGAAGACAATTGCTCGGGGCGAGCGCAGCATCCGCCGCCCTCATCTCCTCCCGGTCCTGGAGCCAGACGGCAAACATGGACCTGCCTGAAGCACCGGTCATGCAATCGGCGGCGACGCAGAAGCCCGTGGCTCCATCGAGCGGGACGGACTACAACCCTGTAGTCACGCTCAACGGATGGACGCTTCCGTTCCGTATGAACAACGGTGTCAAGGAGTTCCATCTGGTTGCCGAGCCCGTCGAGCGGGAGATGGCTGAAGGAATGACTGCCTACCTTTGGGGTTATAACGGCCAGTCACCAGGTCCGACCATAGAGGCCGTGGAAGGCGACCGTGTCCGGATCTTCGTGACGAATAAACTCCCCGAACACACGACTGTTCACTGGCACGGCATGATCGTGCCGTCGGGCATGGACGGTGTCGGGGGGTTGTCGCAGCCGCATATTCCGGTCGGAAAGACCTTCGTCTACGAGTTCGATCTCGTGAAGTCGGGTACCTTCATGTACCATCCGCATTCCGACGAGATGGTCCAGATGGCAATGGGCATGATGGGCTTCTTCGTGGTGCATCCGAAGGACCCGAAGTTCATGCGCGTCGACCGCGACTTTGTCTTCCTCCTGTCGGCTTACGATATCGATCCCGGTACATATGTGCCCAAGATCATGACCATGACCGACTTTAATCTCTGGACATGGAACTCTAGGGTATTTCCTGGCATCGATCCACTGGTCGTCTCGAAGAATGACCGGGTGCGAGTGCGTGTCGGCAACCTCACAATGACCAATCATCCAATCCACATGCATGGCTACGATTTCGAGGTGACATGCACGGATGGTGGCTGGGTGAGGCCCGAGGCGCGATGGCCAGAGGTGAGCATCGATATCCCGGTCGGTGCAATGCGTGCCTATGAATTCGATGCAAAGTATGTCGGCGACTGGGCTATTCACTGCCACAAATCGCATCACACCATGAACGCCATGGGTCACTCAATCCCCACATTTATTGGCGTCGACAAGAAGGGCGTCGCGGAGAAGATCAGGAAAATCCAACCAGGCTATGTTCCGATGGGCACGGCGGGCATGGCTGACATGGGCGAGATGTCCATGGAAATACCTGAAAACACGGTGCCCATGATGACCGGATGGGGGCCGCACGGCCCAATAGAGATGGGCGGCATGTTCTCCGTCGTAAAGGTTCGCGAGGGCATCTCTGCGGGCGATTACACCGATCCGGGCTGGTACGAGAACCCGCCCGGCACGCAGGCCTACGAATGGTCAGGCAACCTGCCCGAACCCGTCAAGGCCAAGGACGCAAACACACAGCAACCTCTTACCCATTCCAACCACGGCTAAAACCTGAAAGGAACTCCATGAAATACGCAGTTATTGCAGCAGCGCTGCTATCGTTTTCCACGTCAGCCCAAGCATCGGGCGATCATGCGGGAGGACACAATGAATCGGGGAATATTGGTGAGGCGGGTACTAAGAATAAGGTCACACAGACAATAATGGTGACAATGAAAGAAATGGACGACGGCAAAATGGTCTTTATGCCTGCGAATATTCAAGTGAAGGAAGGCCAGACGGTAAGCTTCCAGATACGTAACTCAGGGCAGTCAGACCATGAATTCGTTTTCAATACAGAGAATGAAATCCTTGAGCACAAAAAGGTCATGGAAAAATTCCCTGAGATGGAGCACGACGACCCGAACGCCATCCGTCTGAAGGCCGGACAAACCGGAACAATTATTTGGAAGTTTTCCAAGGCCGGTGTGTTCACATTCGCATGCCTGATACCGGGTCACTATGATGCCGGAATGCATGGCCAGATTTCCGTTAACCAGAAATAATCGAAGGAGAACAACATGAAGACCGTTATGAAATCTGCAGTTGCCATTCTACTCGCGGCTGGCTTCGCGGCCGGTACGTTCGCTGATGACTTCACAAATGGCACCGTAAAAAAGGTCGATACGAAGGCCAAAAAGGTCACGCTAATTCATGAGGAGCTGAAGACGCTCGGAATGCCGGCCATGACCATGGTATTCGAGGTCAAGGACGACACCCTACTTGCGAAGCTGAAGGAAGGTGCCAAGGTTCAGTTTGTCGCTGAGCGCATCAATGGAAAGCTGACTGTCACCCAGGTGAAGTGACGCGATGGCGGCCGCGTGTACCGAACGCGGGCGTGGCCGCCATTTTCAAGAAGTGGGCCGAAGGCATAGCGCCTCGATCTGGAATTCGAAATATCCGGGCATCGCAACCCAGCATATGGAGAAAAAGCGAATCCTGCCTGGAGGCAGACCTCTCACGGTCGGCGTTCCTCTCCGGATAATCCCACGCCTTTAGGAGACGCCGGCTCGGGTCCGCCCGATCCACGCCGCCCGGACCGTTTCAGGAGATGCGGGACGCCGATGCTAGCGGTCAGACCGGCGAGCACGACGACCGCGGTCAGCGTGAAGGATGCGTTGGGCAGGAAGGTGACGCCGAATAGCAGTCCTCCGGCGGCCGATCCAGCCGCCTGTCCAAGGCTGGCGGACGCGGTCTGCCAGCCTAGATTGGCGCCCTGTCGCTCGCCGGCGCTCATCGAGATCCAGTAGGTGACGACCGGAGAGAGGATTCCGGCGCTGGCGGCGATCATCGCCACGACGATGGCCGTGCCGGCGTCCGACGAAGCGAAGGGCACGGCGG